>JAYGEV010000026.1:0-8661 GCA_046582225.1 Pseudomonadales bacterium | reverse complement strand
TGTCGAAGCCCAGCGGTTCGGCAAGCCCGGCAAGATCGGTGTCCCGCTCCCACGCCTCCTGATCGGTGATGCCATCGGCGAAGTTCTGGAACACCATCAACAGTCCTACCTGCAAGTGACCTCCCCTTGTCTGTGCTGGCGTGGCCGGACGCCCCGGACTATATCGAAATGCCGAATGACATTCACCGGTGCCTCTTCAATCGCCCGGTTTGAATGCGAGCAGAACGTTGCCCGGCTCGTGAAAGTAAAGCCCGTAGCCGGAATTGACCACGACAAACCCATCGCCAACTGCCGGTCCAGCGCCGCTCATGCCGCCACCGCGGCCGCGTCTGCCACCGACACCGGTGAACTCACGGGCGCTGTCGAAGCGCCAGATCACCTCGCCGGTCTTGCCGTCGTAGGCACGGATCACCCCATCGAGGTGACCGGCAAACAGCACACCGGGGATTGCAGTCACTGCCGCAGAAACACCCGGATCGCAGAACGGCCGCGCCTCCCCACAAAGATTTTCCTGCACATGGCTCCACAGCAGCTTGCCATCTGTGGCGCGCAGCGCATGAACACCCGGTCGCGCGGCCTCGGGATCGAGTACTTCGCCATTGCGCAGATCGTTCATGTCGTTGATCGGCACGTACAGCGTGGATCCTTCCATCGCCATACCAAAGTGCACGCCGCCCTGAATGCTGCCCCGGCCAAGCTCTGTTCGCCACAACGGCTCAGGCCCTGACGGTGGATCCAACTCCGACTCGGTTCCCAATTGAAACGCAAACGCGAAGCCTTGCTTGTGGCCACCCACCAGCGCCTGCTGCCCGTCGGCGAGATCCACCAGCAGCAGGCTCGCGCCGAGATCGAAGTCCGGACCGTCTTCATCCGGGCAATTCGGGTTGTCTGCCATCATGCAGGCAACGTTCCAGGCATCGTCGGCGGTCATCTGCCGGGTCCAGATTCGCCTGCCGGTGTCCAGATCCAGCGCGATGACCGCGTCACTGTTGCCATCTGCCGGGGACGAGTAATTTTCGCCGGTTCCCGCGTAAAGTCGGTTACGTCTGACATCGATCACCGGGCTGGCCCAGATCGGCGCGCCGGAGGGTGCGTAGACATTGGTCCCAAGAGAGGTTTCTCTGACCAGCGCGGGTTCGTCGGGAATTGTGTAGCTGGTCCAGCGCACGGCACCGGTAGCGGCGTCCAGCGCCAGGATGCTGCCGCGGAACGTGCAGCACTGGTATTCCGGATCCGCCGCGGCAATGACCTCCAACGCGGAAACCGGAACATACAACGTGCCCTGATGAAGGGCCGGCGTTGCCGTTAGGGTGGCACTGGGATGATCGTCGGCTTTGCGCGACCACACCAGTTCGCCAGTCATCGCGTCCAGAGCGTACACCCAGGCCAGAATGTCGCCAAAAAATGCCAGCGGTCGATCGCCAACCTGCGCGATGACCACCCCGTTGCGAACTTCCGCTGCGGCCTGATACGCCCAGCGCACGCAACCGGTCTGGAGATCCAGCGCATAGACCCGACCATCCTGGCTGCCGACGAACACCGCGCCGTAACCGATGGCTGGTTGCGATCTCGCCCGCATTGCATCCGGAAACACGAACGTCCAGGCATGGGACAGTCCGGGAACATCCTGCGCAGACAGTCCAGCGACATCGCCCGGTACAAAGCGCCGGGTGTCATGGCCCCAGCCCACCGGGGCGGCGGGCCGCGCAGTATCAAATTCAGCCCGGTCTGCGGAGCAGTACAGCCCCACAAGGTCATCGCCGTCGCTGCTTACATAACGTGCCCGGGTCAGATACTCGACGATGTGTTCGCGCTGGCTGGTGTCAAGATCGGCCGCCTGCACCGCCATGATCCCGCCGTTCATGGCGGCCATCAGCGTGCGCGCCGGCATCATTTCCAGCCAGCTGAAATGCGGCGCCCTGGCAACCGTGCCATCGTGACAGGATGCACAACTGGCGCCGTACAATGCGGCACCCGGCAACGCATCGCGATCACCCAACTCATCCAGGCCCACCTGAAACTGATCGGTGGACTCGAGCGCCGTGGCATCACTCTCGGCTTGCAATGCGGCCTGGTCTTCCGGCGTACAAGCGCCAGCGATCAGAATCGCAAGCACACCCACAACTCGCAGCATTTTCCGCTCCCCGGTCTGGCAATGTGCGGTGCAGCCTAGCCATTTGCCCGAGCCCGTGCAAAAAGTCATTATGGCGAGAACCGGTGAGGGCCAACTCATGACGCAAGTTTCCACGGCGATCTGCAGGTTCTGTCACTCGTTCTGCGGAGTGAACGTGACGATCGACAACGGCAAGGTCGTCAAAGTGCTGGGGGATATCAAGAATCCGATGTATCACGGCTACACGTGTATTAAAGGTAGACAGCTCGCCGACCAGCACTACCACCTCGAACGGCTGCTGGCGCCGCAACGGCGCGCCGATAAAGGTCACACCACGATCGGTTCCGAACACGCGCTGGATGAGATCGCCGCGAAGCTGAGCCAACTCGTCGATGCCCACGGCCCGCGCTGCCTGGCCACCTACACCGGCACCTATTCGTTCCCATACCCGGCCGGTGCCGCAATGGCGCACGCATTCATGTCCGCAATCGGTTCACCAATGCTTTTTACATCGGGTTCAATCGATCAACCCGGCAAGCCGATGGCCATCGCCTTTCACGGTCGCTGGAACGCAGGCCCGCACGCGTTTGCCGATTCCGACACCTGGATGCTGGTGGGCGCAAACCCGGTGGTGTCCAAATGGGGCGGAATTCCTCAGTACAATCCGGGCAAGCGGCTGCACGACGCTCTCAAGCGCGGCATGAAACTCATCGTGATCGATCCCCGACAAACCGAAACCGCGCGCCGGGCGTACCTGCATCTGCAATGCAAGCCCGGCGAAGACCCGACGATCCTGGCCGGTATCATCAACGTCATCATCGCTGAAGGCCTCTTCGACGAAGCGTTCATCGCCTCGGACGTCGACGGATTCGACGCGCTTGCCGAAGCGGTAGAAGGGTTTACCCCGGACTACGTTGCCCGCCGCGCCGGAGTGCCTCGAGCACAGATTCTCGAAGCCGCACGGACGTTTGCAAACGCCGAACGCGGCATGACCACCGCCGGAACCGGACCAAACATGGCGCCTCACGGTACGTTGTCCGAATACCTGGTGCTGGCCATCAACACCCTGTGCGGACGCTGGCTGCGCGAGGGCGAACGAATGCCCAACCCGTTCGTTCTGTTGCCCGAATGGCGCGGCCGCGCCCAGGCCGAAGCAAAACCTCGCGCCTTCGGCTTTGGCGAGCAACTGCGGGTACGTGATCTCACCGACAATGCCAGCGGCCTGTCTGCCGCAGCCCTGGCTGACGAAATTATTCTCGAGGGTGAGGGTCAGGTGAAAGCGCTGTTCTGCGTGGGCGGCAATCCGATGGCCGCCTGGCCGGATCAGCCTAAGACCTTCCAGGCCATGCAAACCCTGGAACTCAGCGTCGCCCTGGACATCAAGATGTCGGCCACTGCAAAGCTCTCAGACTACGTCATCCCCCCCAAACTCGGTCTGGAAACTCCGGCCATCAGCCAGCCGAACGAGGGAATCTGGTTTTACGGATTCTCTACTGGTTTCCCCGAACCCTATGCGATGTATCAACCAGCCCTCATCGCGGCGCCGGATAATTCCGACCTTTTAGAAGAGTGGGAGGTTTTCTACGGCCTCGCCCAGCGAATGGGGCTGCAGCTCAGGTTCGCCGGCCAACCGTTGGATATGGACAACAAACCGACTACCGACGAGTTGTTCGAAATGATGTGCAACGGCTCGCGCATCGAGCTTGCAGAGGTAAAAAAATATCCCCACGGGCACATCTTCGACGACCCGTCGATAACCGTGTTAGCCAAAGAAGAAGATTGTGCAGAGAAGCTCGATATCGGCAACGTGCACATGATCGAAGAACTCCACGAAATCCGCGCAGAAGCACTGAGCGATCACGGCGGCTATGCAGGCGAGATGCACTTCACTCACCGACTGGTCAGCCGACGGATGAACGACGTCTACAACTCCTCCGGTCGTGACATCCCACGGCTGGTGCGCAATCACCGCTACAACCCCGCGTACATGAATCCGGGCGACATCGATACCCTGGGGTTGCACGCGGGTGACGTGGTGGAAATTTCGTCTGATCACGCGATGATTCTCGGCGTGGTGGAAGCCGCCGAGGATGTTCGAACCGGCGTTGTGTCCATGGCCCACGCGTTCGGCGATGCCCCGCAACACGACAAAGACCTGTTTTATATCGGTTCCAACACCGGTCGCCTGACCAACGTAGAAGACAACTACGACCCGCGTACGGGCATGCCTCGTATGAGCGCCATCCCGGTAAACGTCCGTCGCGGAGATCAGAGCCTCGCGTTACGCTGATGCACGATCTGATGTGTTACTAAAAAAATGACCAAAAAATAGCCAACCAGGGGGGCAGTCATGCAATTGGGGCTCGACGGAAAACGCGCATTGATCCTAGGCGGCAGTCGTGGCATCGGCTGGTTCACGGCAAAACTGCTTGCCGAGGAAGGCTGCTCGGTCGCCCTGTGTGCGCGCAACCTCGACGGGGTGACCCAGGCCATCGAAACTCTGTCGGCTGAAACCTCGGGCAATCACTTCGGTGCCAGAGCGGATCTGATGGATGGGGATGCCACCCGCGAGTTCGTGCGCAAGGCCATTGCCGAGCTCGGCGGTCTCGACCTGCTCATCCACAACGCCAGCGGATTCGACTCCAGTGGCGATGAAGAAGGCTGGCAGCGCAGCTTTCAGGTTGACGTGATGGCCGGCGTGCGGGCAGTCGAAGAAGCTCTACCGGCGTTGAAAGAGAGCGACGCGGCCAGCATCACGTTCATCGGTTCCATGGCCAGCAAGTTTTACTTTCGACGGCGCTCATCGTACGGCCCAGCGAAAGCGGCGATGCGCGCGTACGCCAATGAGCTTGCACAGAATTTCGGCCGCGACGGCATTCGTGCCAACGTGGTCTCACCCGGAGCCGTGCATTTTCCCGGCGGATCCTGGGACAACGTCCAGCAGACCCAACCGGACTTCTATCGCAACGTGGAAAAAGCGATCCCCCTGGGACGGCTCGGCACCGGCGAGGAACTCGCGCGAATTATTGCGTTTGTCGCAAGCCCTGCCGGACTCTGGATCAACTCGACTCATATCGCCGCCGATGGCGGACAAGTGGCCGCGGTAGATTAGGGTCCGAGATGACACACGGCATGGTTTGCGCACCACAACCCGAAGCGGTGGAAGCCGGCACGTTGACCCTGCAAAACGGTGGCAATGCCGTTGACGCAGCTGTTGCCTGTGCACTGATGCAAACGGTCGTTGACCCGTTGATGTGTGGAATCGCCGGGTTCGGCTCCATGCAGCTGTATTTACCGGACCGCAACGAACACCGCTTCATTGACTTTCACGGCCGTGCGCCCATGGCCAGCACCGAAGACATGTGGGCGGACGATCTGATCGCGGAGACGGAAGACGGGTTTGGCTTCATTCTTCGCGACCACGTAAATGAGATCGGCTACCAGTCGATTACTACGCCTGGCTCGCTGCTGGGTTTCGATGAAGCGTTAACACGCTACGGAACCAAAACGATGGCCGAACTGTTGGAAGTTCCGATCCAGTACTGCAAGGCCGGGTTTCTCGTTCGGCCCCACGTCAGCTTCTATTGGAACCTCACCGAACGAGCCGGACGCGTGCCTCACATCGAGCAGATCCGGAAAATTCCCGCTACCGCCGCGATATATATGAATGCAGACGGCAATCCACGAAGCCCCGGCGAGATACTGAAAAATCCAGATATGGGCAACAGCCTTCTGCGAATTGCCGCAAACGGCGTTAACGATTTCTACACCGGAACTCTTGCGACGGAAATAGAAGCTGACATGCGCGCAAACAACGGGTTGCTCTCCGCTACCGACCTCGGCGCCTACCAAACCGAGACGCTCGATCCGTTGTGGGGCGACTATCGAGGACATCGGATCGCGACCAACCAACTCCCGGGCGGGGGTGCGATGGTCATAGAGATGTTGCAGATTCTCAACAACTTTGATCTCGCCAGCATGGGTCACAACAGCCCTGAGTACATCTCTACGATTGCCGAGGCCATGAAAATCGCGACTGTAGACAAAGATCTGCACATGGGGGATCCGAGATTCGTCGACGCCCCGTTGGATCGCCTGCTATCGACTAGCTATGCCCGGGAATGCGCCGAGCGGATAAAACGCGGGGAACGGACACACGTGCCGCGATTCAATCGAGGGGCAGACAACAAAGACACTACCCAAGTCTGCACCGTCGACGAGTTCGGCAATTGCGTATCGATGACACACTCTTTGGGCAATCCATCCGGTGTTGTTACCGACGGGCTCGGCTTCATGTACAACGGTTGCATGAACGTGTTCGATCCGCGACCAGGCGGGGCGGATTCGATTCAACCCGGCAAATCCCGGTTTACCGCGATGTCGCCGTCGATTGTCTTCAAGGATGGCTCACCGGTTCTGATCATCGGCGCGCCTGGCGGCACCTACATCACCATGGGCATCCTGCAGGGCATATTGAACGTCGTCGATTTCGGTATGAACGCTCAAGCCGCCGTCGCCGCGCCCAGATTCTGTGCAACCTCGGATGTCATCGAACTGACCAACCGAATTCCCCGGTATGTCGAAGCGGACCTGAACAAACAGGGTTACGAGACCCGCCGCAGTCACCTGTCCTACCACTTTGCCGGCGTCCACGCGATCAGGCTGACCGCACAAGGCTGGGACGGCGGCGCAGATCCCGGCAGGGACGGCATGGCAATGGAGTGCTAGGTCCGCCTGCTCAGTACACTTCCAGCAGACAACGATTCGACGGCTTGATCATTTTTCTGATCTCGTCATAGCTCCAGTCACCCGCGGGTTTTCCGGCGATCGCTTCGCCAACCTGCAGATAGGAATCTGCCAGGCCCTGCTCGGCCAGCATTCGGAACAGACTGATGCGCATGCCCATCAACCCGCACAGGTAGATGAGCGTGCGGTCGTTGTTGAGTAGGGAGCCGAAATAGTCGATCCGCTCGTTCAGAAGTCCGTCGACATACAGCCCGGACGGGTTGCCCTTGCGCGGCTCGCGACTGATCGCGGCGTGGTAGTGAAAATTGTCATGCTCGGCTTCGAGGCGGCGCAGAAGGTCATCGTATAAAAGGTCGGTGGAGTACGGCGAACCCATTACCAGGTCTACGCGCGACCGGCACGGGCCGTTTCTGCCTTCCAGCAGTTCGAGCAACATGCCACGAAACGGAGCAATGCCGGTTCCGGTCGCCAGGAACAGATAGTCGTGCGCTTCGAGGTCCGCGGGCAACAGGAAACGTTTGCCGTTCGGACCGGTCACGTGCACCGTCTCGCCGGCTTTGACGTCACACAGGTAGTTGCTGCATACGCCCCGGAACAGATAGTGGTCGCCCGCATCATCGGTGGCTTTCTGCGGTGCAAATTCTTCGATCAGCCGTTTCGGCGTGGTGGATACCAGCTGCGCTTCTCCATCCTCACCCCAGGTGGGGCATGCGATCGAATACAGACGTACCTTGTGCGGCTTGCCGCGATCATCGACTCCGGGCGCGATCACCCCGAACGACTGCCCCGCTCGGAAACTCCCGGCAAGCGCGGTACCGCTCACGTCCAGGACCAGATGTTTGACGAAGCTGGCGGATTTGCCGCGCATGCACAGCTCATTGGAAACCACCCGGGCGAGTGCTGGGTCGCCGGCACGAACCAGCTTGATGCTGACGTCGGGCAGAACGGGATCGGTCATGCTTTGGCCCCGGACCTCATCAACGGCTTACTTTTTCAGCCGCAGCACAAAGCGGTTGGTGTGACCGCGCACCTCCGGATCGAAGACGACGGCAGACATGTCATCGTCCGGGTTGCTTAGAACGTCACTCTCGGCTTCCAGCGTAAACGGGCTGGATTCGATCACTTCGAGCACCCTGGCCTTTTCGATGCGATGCAGGGCTGCGTTGTCGTTCTCTGCGGTACCGTCGTGATCGATCAGTGCAAAAATGCCGCCGGGTTTTAGTACCTGATACACGCTTTGCAGCAGCCCGCCCGCTGCTTCGGCACCGCCGCGGTTGTAGACGTCGTGAAAGTTGAGCGCGAACATCGCCACGTCCACGCTCTCCGGCTGCAGGCCCAGATCACTGATTTCGCGATCCAGTCGCTCAACGTTGAGCAAGCGGCCATCCGCCAGACGTGCCGCCACCGCCTTTTCGTTGACCCCGTCGCGCATGCGGAGCAGCAATTCGGGGTTCTGCGCATAAACCGTTCCGTCCGGACCAACGGCGTGAGAAAGCACTTCGGTATACCAGCCGGCCGCGGCGAACAGATCCAGAACGGTCATCCCGGAACTGATACCCAGGAACGTGACGACCTCGCCCGGCTTTCGACCCGCATCGCGGGCCTGATCGGCCTCGGAGCGGGTGCCAAGGGCTTCGGCAAGCGCCGCGGGCACGCCTGCGGCTTCAACAACGGTCGCAACCGGAGACACCGCCGCCGCCGGCGTCGCCGGCTCAACACTTTCGGTGCTGGTTTCCGGTTGGTCGCACGCCGCCAGCACCAGGCCAAGCGCCAGAATCGGAATCCTGGTATGAGTCATGAGC
>JAYGEV010000594.1:0-4781 GCA_046582225.1 Pseudomonadales bacterium | reverse complement strand
GTCGAAGACCAGGTGACCTATCCGTTGACGACGGCCATGTTGGCGGTGCCCGGAGCGAACGTGGTTCGTGGCTATTCGTTTTTTGGCCTGTCCTTTGTATACGTCATCTTCGAAGACGGCACCGATATGTACTGGGCGCGCTCGCGGGTCCTTGAGGCGTTGAATTATGTCAGTGGGCGATTGCCCTCCGATACGAATCCTACCCTGGGTCCGGATGCGACCGGGGTAGGTTGGATCTACGAATATGCGCTGGTCGATCGTTCCGGTCGTCACGATCTTGCGGAGCTTCGTTCGATCCAGGACTGGTATTTGCGTTACCCGTTGCAGACCGTGCCCGGCGTTGCTGAAGTTGCTTCGGTTGGTGGGTTTGTCAAGCAGTACCAGGTCGTGGTGGACCCCAACATGTTGATGGCCTACGAGATTCCTCTTTCGAGGATCAAAAAAGCCATTCAACGATCGAATAATGACGTCGGGGGCCGGTTGGTCGAGCTCGCTGAAACCGAGTACATGGTTCGCGGGCTCGGCTACATCAGATCCTTAGAGGACATCAAATCCATTCCGGTGGCCGCGGATGTGGACGGTACGCCAATTCGCCTGCAGGACGTCGCGCGGGTGCAGCTGGGTCCGGAGCTGCGCCGTGGGTTGGTAGATCTCAACGGAGAAGGGGAGGTTGTGGGTGGCGTGGTCATCATGCGCTATGGCGAGAACGCGCTGGCGACCATCCGTGGCGTGAGGGAAAGGCTTGAAGATCTGAAAACCGGATTGCCAGATGGCGTGGAGATTGTGTCGGTTTACGATCGAGGAGATCTGATTGAGCGGGCCGTGACAAGCCTCAGCACCTCGCTTGTTCAGGAATTTGTTATCGTGAGCGTGATCGTGATCGCCTTTCTCCTGCACGTGCGATCTGCGTTGGTCGCGATCATCACGCTGCCGTTGGGTATCCTGTTTGCGTTTATCGTCATGCGCTGGCAAGGCTTGAATGCCAACATCATGTCGCTGGGCGGTATTGCGATTACCATCGGAGCCATGGTCGATGGGGCCATCGTAATGGTCGAGAACGCGCACAGGCACCTCGCCCAGGCCGGCGAACGCAAAGGCTCGGAGCTGAACGGTGATGAACGCTGGCACGCGATCGGCGAGGCTTCACGCGAAGTAGGACCGGCCCTGTTCTTCTCGCTGCTGGTGATCACGGTGGCGTTTCTTCCGATATTCTCGATGCAGGCTCAGGAAGGCCGCCTGTTCAGCCCGCTCGCGTTTACGGCGACCTATACGATGGCTGCTTCGGCGATTCTGACCATCACGCTGGTGCCGATAATGATGGGCTACTTTGTTCGCGGAACGGTGGTTTCCGAGGCGGCGAATCCGCTGAATCGTTGCCTGCACATCATTCACTCGCCAGCGTTAAAGGTGGCCATGCGCTCAGGCTGGGTGACCCCGGTGTTGGCGAGCGTGTTGCTGGCCGCGACGTACTTTCCACTCTCCAGGCTGGGTAGCGAGTTCATGCCGCCGCTGGATGAAGGCGACATTCTCTACATGCCAATAACGTTCCCCGGCATTTCGATCACCAAAGCCGGTGAGTTACTGCAGCAAACCGATCGGATACTGAGCGGCTTTCCGGAGGTACATAGCGTATTCGGCAAGGCTGGTCGGGCGGAAACGGCAACGGATTCGGCGCCCTTGTCGATGCTCGAAACGACCGTGCGTCTGAAGCCGAGGCCGGAGTGGCCCGACCCTGCAAAGACCACCAAAGCGTTGATGAATGAAATGGATAAGGCGTTGGTGATTCCGGGCCTTGCCAACGCCTGGACCATGCCCATCAAGACCCGCACTGACATGCTGGCTACGGGGATCAAGACCCCGGTTGGGATCAAGGTCTCGGGTCCCGATCTCGGGGTGCTACAGGCGTTGTCTCAAGACATAGAGCTGGCGATGAAGTCCATGCCGGACACGCTTTCTGCGTTTGGTGACCGGGCCATGGGTGGTTACTACATGGATTTTGACATCGATCGGACCGAGGCCGCTCGCTACGGGCTGACGGTGGGCGACGTGCAGGACGTCATCCAGAGCGCCATCGGCGGAATGAACGTAACGACCACCATCGAGGGCCTCGAGCGTTACCCGGTAAACGTACGCTATCCGCGCGAGTTGCGTGACAGTCCCGAGGCGTTGCGACGCGTGTTGATCGCTACGCCCACCGGCGTGCAGATCCCGCTGGAGGCGGTTTCGGACATTGTGCTCACGCGTGGGCCACCGGTCATCAAAAGTGAAAATGCCAGGCCGAACGCCTGGATCTATGTTGATTTGAAGACCTCGGATATCGGCGGCTTCGTTGCCGAGGCGAAGAAGGTCGTCGCAGCGAATGTCACGATCCCGGCTGGTTACACCATCGTTTGGTCGGGCCAGTTCGAGTATATGGAGCGCGCTGAAGCACGCCTGCGGATCCTGGTGCCGGCAACCTTGTTGATCATCTTCATGCTGTTGTACCTGAATTTTCGCAACGTCGTTGAACCGGCCATTGTGATGTTGTCGATACCGTTCGGACTCATCGGCGGAATCTGGTTGATTTACAGCCTGGGTTACAATATGTCGGTGGCTGTGGCCGTCGGATTCATCGCGCTGGCCGGTATGGCGGCGGAGATCGGCGTGCTGGTGTTGAGCTTCATCGATGGGGAGATAGCCAGGCAGCGCACCGCGACCGCCGGTAGACTGGCCGCCGCACAGATTCGCGAAGCGGTTCGCCACGCAACATCGATGCGGGTCAGGCCGGTGGTGATGACGGCGGTTTCGACGATGGGCGGCTTGGTGCCTATTATGCTCAGCAGCGGCGCCGGATCGGATGTAACCCATAGAATTGCGGCGCCGATGCTCGGCGGAATGCTGACGGTACTTGTGCTCAACCTGCTGGTACTGCCGGTGATCTACAGCCTCGTGTTGCAATCTCAGGAGCTTCGGCGTGGCCCGCAATAAGTCATCGAGCGTAGACAAGGGCAGGATCGAAAGCATCGCGGTGCTCGGTTTGGGCGCGGTGGGTGAGCTTGCGGCAAGCTTGTTGCATGAGACCGGATTTGCGGTAACGGGCGTCGATACCCAGTTGCCGGACCGCCCGCTTGCCTTTGCCTGCACCCAGGCGTCCGCCACGGTCCGCAATGAACTCGCCGCGGTGTTGAGCGGTTGCGACGCAGTGCTGTCATGTCTGCCGTACCATCTGAACAAGGATGTTGCCCGCCTTGCGTGTGAGCTGGGGCTGTTCTATTTCGACCTTACCGAGGACGTCGCAACCAAAGAGCTGATCCTGGATCTCGCCAAAACCAGCGACAAGCTGATGGTGCCGCAGTGCGGGCTGGCGCCCGGTTTCGTGGGCATCGTGGGCGCAAACCTTGCAGAGAATTTCGAGGAGATTCGTTCAATCAAGCTGCGCGTAGGCGCGTTGCCCCAGCATCCGACGGGCTTGCTTGCATATTCGTTCAACTGGTCCACAGAAGGCGTAGTCAACGAGTACCTGAACGATTGTGAGGTGATCGAAGACGGTAAGCACAAATGGACCTCGCCCATGGAGTGGGTGGAAACCGTCTACGTGAATGGTGTGCAGCTCGAAGCATTCACGACCTCGGGTGGTCTGGGCACGATGTGCGATACTTATCGAGGTCGAATTGAGAACCTGGACTATAAGACCATGCGTTACCCGGGCCACGCCCGGCTGATGAACTTCTTTTTTCACGAGTTGCTGATGCGCGAAGATCGCCGCCTCGCCGGCGAGATACTGAAGAACGCCAAACCACCCGTGGATGAAGATGTAGTTCATGTTCACGTATCTGCCGAGGGGTTGCAGAATGGTCGTTTGAGCCGCAACGAGTTTGTGCGTTCTTACTATTCCATGCAGATCGGTAAACGAAACTGGCGCGCCATCGCGTGGACCACCTCGTCATCGGTCTGCTCAATCATTGAGATGGTGAACAACGGTTCGCTGCCCGGTCGCGGTTTTCTCCGCCAGGAGAACGTGCCACTGGATGCATTCTTTGCCACCCGCAATGGACAACGCTATCTCGACTGAGGCGTGGCCACCGGTACTTGTTCAACTGGCAGGCCGGCGGCTTTCCATTCGGGAGAGCCATCCTCCAGACGCCGGGCATTGAAACCTCGGCTCCTTAGCGCTGCCACTGCTTCGAAAGACAAAACGCAGTACGCGCCCCGGCAGTAGGCAACAATTTCCTGATCATCCGGAAGCTCGGCCAGGTGGCTCTGGAGCGCGTGCAGCGGGATGTTGATCGCATTTGACAGATGGCCGGCAACGAATTCATCTTCAGGACGAACATCCAGTAGGGTGACCGTGCCTTCGTTCAAACGGGCGACCAGTTGCGCTCGAGACACTGGTTCGAGTGCATCACGTTCGAGGAAGTAGCCGGTTACGATCTGTTGTACCGCCGCGATATTGCGCTCGGCGATTTGTCGCAACGTTACCAGCAGTCCGATCACGGCCTCGTCGGCAAGCCGGTACAGGACATGTTTTCCTTCGCGCCGTGATGTGACCAGTCCGGCCCGTCGCAGCTGATGCAGATGTTGAGAGGTGTTGCCGATGCTCAACCCGCATCGACGCGCGAGCGAATCGACGCTTCGCTCCCCTTGAGCGATGAACTCAATCAGTTCCAGCCGGTTTGCGTGACCAAGGGCTTTGGCAAGCGTTGCAAACTGCGCCAGCAGGGCGCCTTTTGGGTCGTCGGTTGACATTTCCGGATTCATTCAAATATTCTATTAATTAATTGAATGATGTTGTTTGGTATGCG
>JAYGEV010000493.1:0-4531 GCA_046582225.1 Pseudomonadales bacterium | reverse complement strand
CATCAACAACGGCCTGGGCATGATGCTGGGAATGATTACCGAGTTCCACGCAAGTCCGTGATAGCCGAGCAACAAGCGGATCTTCTCGGAGAACAGTGATGCCGGGTAATGGTGAAGATAGATAGCCATAGGGTCAGACCTGCGCCGCCCGTTGTGAAACGGATTGATAAAAGTTCTGGATCAGAGGCTGGGAAAACATTGATTTTCGAGCGACAAAACGAACCGGCCGGTTGAGTCCTGCCTCATCTAACGCGATGAACTGCTTCGAACTGACTCCCAGGGTCCTCGCCACGCCCTCGGGTACAAGTCCATGCCCGAAGCCCGCAAGCGCCATCTGCGCCACCCCGAAAAACGATTCCAGCGACACGCTGCGCTTGAGTCTCAATCGGCGCATGTCCTCTTCGATGGATCGCCAGGCACCCGACCGGGATTCGATGGTAATTACCTCCAGCTCTTCGCCAATCTGATACTTCAGGTCGGCGAGCGCCGAAGGAACGATCACCATGGGCTCCAGACGGATCACCTCACTTTGCAGGTCGGTGTCTGCATCCGCGAAGCCGGTGCAGATTCCCACCATATACTCACCTGAACGAATCCGATCCAGAACCACCGGCGAGCGCTGGGCGTGGAAGGTGAACTCTACTTCGGGGGTCTGTTGCTGCACCTCGGCAAACAACCGGGGTCCCCAGCTGGACAAAATCGCTTCGGAAACACCGATGATGATCTTGCCCTTGCGCAGCGCGTTATCTTCTAAAAACACGCCCCGCAGTTCCCACAGCAACGGTGTCACCTTCTCCACCAGCCGTGTGCCCTGGTGGGTCAGCACCACTCGGCGTCCATGGCGTTCGATGAGCTCACGGTCGTAGTATCGCTCCAGCGCAGCAATGCGCTTGCTCACCGCGGACTGTGAAATCTTCAGGACGGTGCTGGTCTCCATCATCGTCCCGGCCTTTGCAAGGGTAACCAGGGTTTCAAGATTCTCAATCACGGGTCCATTCCAACACAGCTACTAATAGTTCCAATTGATTGATGATCATATTCCATATATTCGCTTTTTTCATGATATCTATCGGCGCATTCTGGCGCGCCCTGTTGCCCCGAGATCCAGATGTGGTTGAGCGCGTTGTTGCTGGTGAGCGTCCTGCTCACCAGCATTCTGTCCGGCATCCTCGGCATGGCCGGCGGCATGATTCTGATGGCGATCCTGGTGTCCACGGTTTCGGTGGCGACTGCGATGATGATTCACGGCGTCGTTCAAGCCACCTCCAACGGTTCACGGGCGTGGTTTTTACGATCGCACATTCAATGGCGGATTCTGCCCACCTACATCGTCGGATCCGGAGCCGCGCTGGCGGGATTCATGGCTTTGACGCTGGTGCCCGATCCCGGCGTGGTACTGATCCTGGTCGGCGTCTTGCCGTGGCTGGCACGCATCGTTCCCAATTTGAAGGGACTCGACATCAACCGTCCATCCACATCGATCGCCTGCGGTGCCATCGTGACCTCCGCTCAGCTGATCGCGGGCGCGTCGGGACCGTTGCTCGATGTCTTCTACCTGAACTCTACGTTGAGCCGACACCAGATCGTTGCCAGCAAAGCACTCACCCAGACTTTGGGGCACCTGATCAAGCTCGGCTATTACGGCGTCTTTATCGGCGTGGTCGAAAACATGGCCACCTGGTTCTACCTCGCCGCAATGGCCACAGCGGTGCTGGGGGCGCGTATTGGCACCCGACTGCTGGACAAGATCGAAGACGACACCTTCCGCCGCGTCAGCGGCTCGGTGATCCTGGCGATCGCCGGGATATGCATCATCTCGGGTGTGCTGGAGTTTGTGAGTTGATCGATTCGGAAATTGGGTTCAACACGGCTTGACCACGAACAGCAGATCTCCGGCGTTCACCTGCTGGCCGCTGCCCATGTTGATTCGGGTCACCTCATATTCTCTGCTCACGTCGTACAGTTCAAACTCTGTATTGAAATCCGCGAGAGACAACGGTGTGAAGATCTTCATGGCTTCGAGCTGGCCGAGCGTATCTGTGACGCTCACTTTGTCGCCCACGCTGACGTAGGCCGATTCGGTAGGCGTAGGCATCGCGTAAAAAATGGCCGTTGCCGGCGATAGCACCTTAAGCTCATCACTGTCATCAATCAGGATGGCATTCTGATCGATACCGCCGGAGATCTCCCCCGCCGCCTCCTCTATTTCCGCGATAAGCTGTTCGGTATCGATACGCTTGAGCATCTCGGTCAGGTAGTCGGTGTCGTATTCGCCTGCGTTGAACACCTCGTCTTTCAATACGCGCCTGAGCAGGGGAATGTTGGTGCAGATCCCGGTGATCTGCACCCGCTCGAGGTATGCGGCGAGTTTCGCGATCGCGCTGGGGCGATCCTGTGCATGCGCGATCACCTGGGCAATCATGCTGTCGTAGTACGGCGAGATGAATTTCCCCGGCGCCGCCGCAGCAATGACCTCCACGCCATCCTCCGCGGGAAACTCAAAATTGCCGATCTGCCCGGGATGTGGTCGAAACACGAGTTCTCCGCCGGCGGCCAGTTGAACCCGTTCAGCGGTAACACGCGCCTCAATTGCGTACCCATTGCGGGCAGGCTCCAGCTCCGCGATAGATTGACCGCCCGCAATGCGGAACTGTTGCGAGACGATGTCAATTCCAGATACCCATTCCGTTACCGGATGCTCAATCTGTAATCGGGTATTCATCTCCATGAAGTACACGGCATCGGATTTCAGGTCATAGATGAATTCCACCGTGCCTGCGCCAACGTAGCCCACCTCATCGGCGAGTTGTGTGGTGTGGCGCAACACTTCGGTCAGCAACCGGTCAGGCAGCATGGTAGATCCGGACTCTTCAAACACTTTCTGTTTGTCGCGTTGAACGCTACAGTCCCGAATCCCGAGAACTTTCGTATTGCCGTGCACATCGCGCAGCAGCTGCACTTCGATGTGGCGTATAGACGTGACATATTTTTCGAGGTAGACGTCCCCATTGCCGAACGCCGCGCGAGCTTCAACGGTCACCCGGTGAAAGAGCTCGCGGAACATATCTGACGACTCCACGACCTGAATGCCTTTGCCACCGCCACCATGAACGGCTTTGATCAACACCGGATAGCCAATATCTTCGGCAACTTCCGCGGCACGCTCAACGCTGGTGAGCACCCCGTGGCTGCCAGGCACCACCGGCACCTTCAATCCCAACGCCGTATTGATGGCATTGGATTTATTACCCATGGTTTCCATACTCGCCACGGGTGGACCGATGAAGTTGATGCCGTGAGTACGGCACAGCTCCGCGAACTGAGCATTTTCCGAAAGGAAACCGATACCCGGATGCAACGCGTCAGTGCCTTCACGCTCCGCAACGCTGAGCACACTATTGGCGTTCAGATAGCTTTCATCGGGCGTATTCCCACCGATGCAGACCACCGTGTCGCGCTCACGCAGCAAATCAACTGCCGCGGATTCCATATCCGGATCGGATTGTACGAGCACCACTTCGATATCATTTTTCTGAGCGATTCTGATCAGCTTGGCCGCGGTACAGCCGCGCGCGTGGATGAGCACGCGACGAACCGGCTTGATCAGATCGGCATCGGTGTATTTAGGTCGATGCGCCACCACGACAGGCCGTTGCTGACTGAGCACGCCAGATAGAACCCGCTCTACTACATCGACTACCGATTCCTGGGGCACCGGAATTTCCGAATCAATTCGACGCAGCTCATCGTCCAGATCAGGCAGCAACGGATGCTTCACCAGACCTTGCATTGCGCCCGGTACCTGGGAGAGGTAGTTAGAAAGTATCCCGTTGAGGGACAGGTTCGACGGCACCACAATTTGCCCGGCGAACGGCATGCTGGTGCCCGAAAAGTAATAAGTCTGGGCCAGCGGATGGGTCACGAAGCTTGCCTGGGCGCCACCGGTACAATCGCCGAATCCAAACATGATCACCGGCAGGTCGTGGTCACGCACAAACCGTGTCACCCGATCATTGACCGCGGCCATCGAGAACAATGCACCCGCGCCTTCCTTGGTCTGCATGCCTCCCGAGGAGATGAAGCAGAGCACCGGCAGATGCTGCTCGGCACACTCCACCAGCAGCCGACAGAATTTCTCGGCAGATGCCATATCGAACGAACCGGCCTGGAAGTCGATATTGGATACCACCACACCCGCGCGAACACCCTGGGCCCCGCCGTTGAAGGTCCCGATACCAGTCACCACGCCGCACGGCGGTATCGATTTGTTCAATGCCTGCTCGATAGACAAACGGAACCCGGGAAAGGTGCAGGGATCCGAGCTCAGCAGGTCAGAGTACTTTTCCTCGAAATCCGTGAAAAATGTGTCGATGAATGCCTGGTACCCGGTCTGTCTTTTGTTCTTGGCATCGCGCAATACGTTCTGAATCAGCAGGTCGCGATACGCGATGTCCAGGCGATTCCAGAAATCTTTGCGCCGACCGATGTTCTTCGGAGCTCTCCGTCCCTGGTAGGACTTGCCACCTCGTTC
>JAYGEV010000480.1:0-1787 GCA_046582225.1 Pseudomonadales bacterium | reverse complement strand
CTGCTCCGGTTCGCCCGAAAACCGTATGGGGCGATGACCCGCAGAACTGGCGGCAGGCCTCCGTAACGCCTTACGTTGATGCGAGTGCGCCGCCGATGCTGCTCATTTATGCGGATGGAGATGACGCCTGGAGACGAGAGCAAATTGAACGCTTCGCAGCGGAAATGCAGGTAGCGGGTTACAACGCTGTCGCGGCAGTTCAGGTGCCCGACCGTGATCACATCCGCCTGATGACCGAGCTGAATGACGATGACGACGAAATTGGTGCTTTGGTTGCACACTTCACGCGACAACACGCATCGCCATCGGACAACTGATTGACTCGGGCTGACCGTTTGCGTTTATGGCACGGGCTCCACATCGGCACAATCACGTTAATATCCCAGTCCCCTAACGTCACTGGAGACCGGGTATGGACTACGAGACAATTACGCTCGAACGCGACGAAGCAATCGCCACACTGACGCTCAATCGCCCGGAGTCGCTCAATGCGATGACCGTTCGCATGGGCATGGAACTCAACGATGCATTTGCCCAGACGCGCGATGACGCTGAGGCGCGCGTGCTGGTGGTGACCGGCGCTGGCCGGGCGTTCTGCGCCGGAGAAGACGTCAAACAACGGCCTGCCGACTCGGCGCAGGCGCGCCAGCGCGCAACCCCGCTTGGCAAACTGGCTCGTGGTCCGCTCGCGCCGATCGACTTCGCCCACACTTTTCGCAACATGCCAAAGCCAACCATTGCGGCCGTGAATGGCGCCGCGGTGGGGCAGGGATTGAGTCTCGCGCTTGCCTGCGACATGCGTATCGCATCGGAGAACGCGCGATTTGGTGCGGTGTGGACACTACGCGGAATCCCGCCAGAGTCCGCAGGCGCGTATCTGCTAACGCAGCTGGTCGGTCCCGCGAAAGCGTGTGAGCTGATTTTCGGCGGCAAGATCATCGGCGCCGACGAGGCGAAAGAAATTGGTCTGGTGAACGAGGTGGTTCCAGCTGTCGAGTTTCACGAAGCCGCGCGCTCGTTCGCGCTGGAGATGACGGCCGGTGCGCCGGTGGCAATTGGCGTCTCCAAAATGATGATTTATCAGGCTCTGGAGACCAGCCTGACCGTACATGGCCGGTTTGACTTCCTCGGTCAGCAGTACTGCTTCAATACCGATGACAGGGAGGAGGGTATTCGCTCTTTTCTGGAAAAACGGCCGGCCGATTTCAAAGGCCGCTAGAAACGCTCCGGTGATGGCCAGAGTTCACCTGTTCCGTCACGCGCGGCCCGCTCCGCCGCTGGTGCAGACATCAGATGTGCCGCTGTCGACGGCCGGGCTGGCCGACGCGAAAGCGATCGTGCCAATGTTCTCATCGCTTGGTATTCGGCGGATCGTCAACAATCCCTATCGACGGGCAAGAGAGACGGTCTTACCGTTCGCGGAACACGTCGGCATCGACATTGAATTGGATGCGCGCTTGCGTGAGCGGGAAATGCCGCTCGCCGAAAACCCACAGCGCCATGTAGAACACGTTCGCATCAGCTTTGGCGATCCGGATGATTCCCCGGATAGCGGCGAGACGTTTCGCGAAACCGAAGCTCGTGCGCTGACGTGCCTGCGACATCTGGCGACGGAAACACCATCTGGGCTGTTACTTGTCGAGCATGGGCAAAGTGTGGTCGAGTCGGCTAGACCAGGTTCCTGGCCAGGCTGATCGCAAGGGATCCGAGTTGATCGATTACAGGTTCTATCGAAGTCGAAGCCATCAGGCTACGATACAGAAAACCGACGGAGAGACTGAATGTCC
>JAYGEV010000281.1:0-15627 GCA_046582225.1 Pseudomonadales bacterium | reverse complement strand
TTGATCTGCCGCAACGGCAAGACGGTTGCAAATCGCGCAACCATGCCGTTAACTTCTGCCGGATCTCCGCTAATGTCTCCTAATATCAGGGGCTTACGAGGTTGAACTCTTGAGCGCTCTCGAAATTCCCGCCGACTTGCTTGCCAGCGCGCAGCGCACCGTGGATCGGTTGGATGTGGGCGTGCATCCGGATGCGCTCCGGGTATTTGCATTGAGCGACTTTGTTGCAACCGTCGCGGTGCGCGATTCAGCATGGCTTGTGGAAGCTTTGGCCAGCGATACGTTCGCGGAGCCATTCGATGCGCACCGAATCAACGCCGAAGTCGCTGTAGCGGTTGCCGAAAGCACCGATATCGGCGAACTGCAGGCTTGTTTGCGGCTGTGGCGCAACCGTTTCCAACTGTGGGTCGTGTGGCGTCACCTCGCGTGCGCGGCACCGCTGCAGGAAACCTGTGCCGTGCTCTCGTCGCTTGCGGATGTAGTCATTGAGCTGGCGTTGAGCAGGGTCTATGCCTGGGCGCTGGAAGCAGACGGCATGCCGCGTGGAACTGACAGCGGGGCCCAACAGCGACTGGTGGTGCTGGCGTTGGGCAAGCTCGGCGCCGGCGAGCTCAATGTGTCGTCAGACATCGATCTCATCTTTGCCTATCCCGAAGCCGGGGTGACAGAAAGTGGAAAGACCAACCAGCAGTTCTTTGTCCGGCTCGGCCAGCAGCTGATTCAGGCGCTCGATCCTGTCACCGAAGACGGATTCGTGTTTCGGGTCGACATGCACCTGCGCCCGTTCGGTGAAAGTGGTCCGCTGGTGATGCACTTTGCGGCGATAGAAGACTACTTCGTTGCCCAGGGGCGTGACTGGGAACGATACGCGTTCGTCAAGGCTCGTGCGTGCGCGGGTGACGTTACCGCTGGACGGACGTTGATCCAAACGCTCAAACCGTTCGTGTATCGCCGCTACCTTGATTTTGGCGCGGTTGATGCGTTGCGTGAGATGAAGGCAAGGCTGTATGCCGAGCGTAACAACCCCGACGACGTCAAGCTCGGCCCCGGGGGCATTCGTGATGTGGAGTTCGCCGTTCAGGTGCAGCAGCTGATCTGGGGCGGACGCCAGGCGGAACTTCAGGAGCGGAATCTGTTGGCGGTGTTGCCGAAGCTGGTTGCGCGCGGTCATCTCAGCGAAACGGCGCACGTCATCCTCGCCGAGGCGTATCGGTTCCTGCGTGACACCGAACATAGCCTCCAGGCTGAAGCGGATCGTCAGACTCAGATCCTGCCTGTCATGGCCGATAGTCAGGCGCGCCTTGCGCTGTCGTTGGGGTTCGACAACTACCCCGCCTTCGAGGACACACTGAACGGCCACCGCGCTGGAGTAGAAGCGATTTTCAGTGCGTCCGTTGGCGAGGTCCGTACGGGTAACACCCTGGGACAGCGCGTGTGGTTGAACACCGGCGACGAAGCGCTGCTGGCGGAGTTTGGTTTTCGTGATGCCTCGGCGATCAGCGAATTGCTTCATAACCTGGCGGGCGCCCGCGATCGGCCATCTGTGGGTGCAGAAAGTCGTGAGCGGTTAGATCGGTTGATGCCCGGGTTGCTCGACCAGGTGCGCCTCACCCCGGACCCGGACCTCTCTCTGGCGCGTGTGGCCCCGGTGCTGAAATCGGTTCTTCGGCGCTCGGCGTATCTCGCGCTGCTTCATGAGAACGAACATACGTTGGCGCACTTTGTCGAGCTCACGCACAAAAGCAAATGGCTGGCTGAAACGCTCACCCAGCATCCCGCGTTTTTCGATGCCCTGCTCGACAAACGTCATCTCAGCGCATTGCCGGACAAAGCTCAGCTGCAGACCGATTTAGGTGAGCAGATGGCGCAGGTCGCTGCGACGGATTTTGAACACAAGCTGGATGTGTTGCGTGAATACAAGGCGCATCATGTGTTCAATGTCGCGCTGGCCGAGGTACGCGGCACCCTGCCGCTCATGCATGCCAGCGACTATCTCACCTTCCTCGCCGATGCCGTGCTGGCGGAAGCACTTGAGCTGGCCTGGGCCGACAATATCGAACGCTACCCTCAGTATGCCGCGCCGCGCCCGTTCATTATCGTTGGCTATGGCAAGCTCGGTGGCATCGAACTTGGCCACGGCTCCGATCTCGACCTCCTTTTCGTCCACGACCTGCCCACCGAAGCCACGCAGTTTCTGCATCGTCTGGTGCGCCGGTTGTTGCATATCCTCACCGTGCCCACCTACCTGGGTACGCTCTATGAAATCGACATGCGTCTTCGTCCCTCCGGCAACGCTGGCACCATGATGTCGAGCCTGGATGCGTTTGCCGAATATCAGCGCAGCAGCGCCTGGGTCTGGGAACATCAGGCCCTGGTTCGAGCGCGCGTGGTTGCCGGCGACCACGCGCTCGCCGCGAGCTTTGCGACCACGCGGTTGGAGCTGCTTTGTCAGCCGCGCGATCGCGAAACCCTCAAGGGCGAGATAAGTGGCATGCGCGCTCGTATGGCCGGGCAGCACGGTGAGTCCGATGATCTCAAACGCAGTTCCGGTGGTATCGTCGATATCGAATTTGTGGTGCAATATTTGGTACTTGCATGGTCCCACGAGTACCCGGTTCTGGCCGAATACACCGACAATATTCGCATTCTGGAAACCGCCGAGAATCTTCAGCTGCTTCCCGCGCGAATGGCGCAGAATTTGCGAACCGCTTATCTGGCATTGCGCTCGGAGTGGCATAGAACCGTGCTCGACCTGCCTGACAGCGACCGTGCCGCACACACCCTCAGCCAATACCGAACCGACGTGCGCGCCGCCTGGCGCCACGTCATCGGAATTGAGTAACGTCACGCGCCCCAACATTCTGATCGTTGCCCCGGCCTGGATCGGCGACATGGTCATGGCCCACTGTCTCGTGCAGGTGCTCAGCACGCGCCATCAGGGTATCGAGGTCCACATGCTGGCGCCCCGTGCAACCGCGCCGTTGGCTGCACGAATGCCGGGGGTGAGCGAGACCCACGTTCTGAGCGTGGGGCATGGCGAACTTGCGCTGGGTGAGCGGCGTCGTGTTGGGCGATCACTGGCGGGGCGTTATGACCAGGCCATCGTGTTGCCAAACAGCTTCAAGTCGGCCCTGGTGCCCTGGTGGGCCGGCGTTTCGATTCGCACCGGTTGGCAGGGCGAGTTGCGGGTGGGGGTTTTGAATGATCGCCGGCGCCTGAACGAAGCCCGCTATCCGCGGATGGTCGATCGCTTTATTGCGCTCGGCCTCGATCCAGAGGCAGCGTTGCCGCAGACACCGCCGGTGCCGGTGCTGCATGCCGACCCGGAAAATGTTGAGCGGTTGATAGCGGCACGACGGCTGTCCGTGGCGGGTGGGGTCACCGCGCTGTGCCCCGGGGCCGAGTACGGGCCGGCCAAGCGCTGGCCGCCAGCGCAGTTTGCCGAGGTCGCCAGGTACGCCACCGCACAAGGGCAACAGGTCTGGCTGCTCGGGTCCGCGCAGGATGCCAAGGTGTGTGCGGAGATCGAAGCCCGGGTTCCAACCGGCATCGTTAATCTCGCCGGTCGAACGACCCTGCTCGAAGCGCTGGACCTGCTGTCTCAAGCCGATCGTGTGGTAACCAACGATTCCGGCCTGATGCATGTCGCGTGCGCATTGGGGCGCAAGGTCGTTGCCGTATTCGGCTCTACCTCAGAGCGGTTCACCCCGCCTCTGGGCGAAAATGCCCACGTGGTTCGTGACCATCTCGACTGCAGCCCGTGTTTTCAACGCGAATGTCCACTGGGCCATCTGCGCTGCTTAACCGACCTCGCCCCCGAGCGGGTGATCGAGTTGCTCCAGTGAGGGTGCTGCTCGTCAAGATGTCGTCGTTGGGCGACGTAGTGCATGTCCTTCCGGCGATAACCGACGCCGCCGCTCACGGCATCCGCTTTGATTGGGTGGTTGAAGAGGCGTATGCGGATATCGCCAGGCGGCATTCGGCGGTGGCCAACGTGTTGCCCATTGGCTGGCGGCGCTGGCGTCATTCGCTCCGCGCCAGTCGTGGTGAGTTGACCGCGTTCATCTCACGGTTGCGCACGGAGCATTACGATCTGGTGCTCGATGCCCAGGGGTTGATCAAGAGCGGTGTACTGGCAGGGCTCGCGCGCGGAAGCGCCAAGGCGGGGTTCGCGCAGCGCTCGGCGCGCGAGGCGGCCGCTGCGGTGTTCTACGAACGCCGCATTCCGATACCCAGGAACCAGCATGCGATCGATCGGTTGCGTCAGTTGTTTGGCCTCGCGCTTGGCTATCGATGCACTGGCGAGATCGACTTTGGTATTGCGCCTGTGGCTGCGGATATCGAACCGGCACAGTGCGTGCTTTTGCATGGAACCACCTGGGCGAGCAAGCACTATCCCGAGATCATGTGGATCGAGCTTGCGCGCCAGGCCATCAGTCGAGGCCTGCAGGTGGCCGTGCCCTGGGGCGACGAGATTGAAAAAGCCCGCGCCGAACGTATTGCGACGGCGGCAGGTGCAACGGTGTGGGAGCGCACGACCATCGCACAACTGATGGATCGACTGGGACGCTCGGCGCTCGCGGTGGGCGTGGACTCAGGCCTGGCGCACTTGAGTGCTGCGCTGAACGTGCCCACCGTGGTGATTTACGGCAGCACCGATGCCGCTCTCACCGGTTGCCGCGGGGCCCGGGTGGTAAATGTTCAGGCCGAGTTCCCCTGTGCGCCGTGTGTGCTTCGCGACTGCACCTATTCGGGCGATGACCACGAATGGCAGGGCGATGCGGTGCGGCCTCCTTGTTATAGTCGTATTGCGCCGGAGGCAGTCTGGAAAGCGGCAACGGAAGTCATGAATGCAGATCGCGTTTTGTCTATTTAAGTTCTTTCCCTTCGGCGGGATTTCGCGCGATTTCATGAAGCTGAGCGATGAATGCCGCGCTCGCGGCCATCGCGTTCGAGTGTATGTTGTGGAATGGGATGCGCCCCAGGTCGACGGCATCGAGGTTCTGGTTACCCCGGTGAAGGCGCTCAGCAGCGATGTGTTGTACCAGCGTTACGCACGCTGGGTTGCCGATCACCTCCAACAACATCCGGTGGACCTGCTGGTGGGTCTTAACAAGATGCCGAACCTCGACGTCTACTACGCGGGCGATTCCTGCTACGAAGAAAAGGCGCGCACCCAGCGTGGCGCCATCTACCGTTGGTTACCTCGTTACAAACATTTTTCCAGTTTCGAACTCGCGGTGTTCGATGCGCGCTCGCCCACCCAGATACTCACGATCTCCGACAACGAAATACCGTTGTTTCGCAAGCACTACCGGACGCCTTCGGACCGATTCCATCGGTTGCCGCCAGGCATTGAGCGCGATCGCGCGGCGCCCGCCAACCTCGACGAGATCCGTCGCGAGTTCCGCGCCGAGTTCGACATCGGCCATGATGAGCATCTGCTGTTGTTTCTGGGATCGGGATTCATCACGAAAGGCCTGGATCGAGCGCTGCTGGCCCTCCAGGCATTGCCGCCGGAGCAGATCGCAACGACTCGGCTCATGATCGTGGGCGGTGACAACGCCGAGCCGTTCCGCCGCATGGCGTCACGCCTGGGTATTGCTGCGCGGGTAGAGTTTTTGCCGGGGCGCAACGATGTGCCGCGGTTCCTGTTTGGGGCGGATAGCCTGTTGTTGCCGGCCTACGATGAGAACGCCGGCATGGTGATTCTGGAGGCGATGATCGCAGGGCTGCCGGCGCTCGTTACCGAAAACTGTGGCTACGCGCACTACCTCGCGTCCGCCAACGCGGGCCTCATTTCTCCGTTGCCGTTTCACCAGCAACAGTTCAACGCCCAGCTTGTGGAGCTGATGACGAGCGACGAGCGATCTAACTGGCGCGCCAACGGTCGTGCGCTGGCCGAAGATGACAACATTTTTCGACTGGCCGAGGTGGCCGTGGATTACTTCGAACGCTTCGCCAACGCCGGCCAGGCGCAACCCGAAGGCGATCGCAATCGTGGCTGATGGCGTTTCCGATTGGGCGCTGCCCACAATGTCGGCCGCCGAGGTGATCGCAGCCGGACGTTCGCTCACAGCGCCGTTCCGACTGGATGTCGTCACCGCAGCCGCCGGCGAATCAGCGCTGGATCCGTCAATCCTCGAAGCGTCAATCCTCGAAGCGTCGACCCTCGATTGTGTGGAAATATTGCGACTGTTGCCAGGCCGGCGGGTGGTCGCCCGAGCGCGCCTGGCCGGGATGGAGTGTTTGGTGAAGTTGTTCGTTGGCAGCGGCGCACGGCGCTATTTCACGCGTGAGCGGCGCGGGTTGGAGCGCTTGCGGGATTGTTCGGTGCCAACGCCGGAGTTGCTTGGCTGTTTCAACCTCTCCAGCGGCGGCGGTTTCGGGCTGGTGCTCGAGTGGCTCGTCGATGCGCAGCCGGTCGCCGAACACGATCATGATGGGTTCGTGCAGATTGTGGCCGGGCTGGCGCGGCTGCATCGGGCATCGATTACCCAGAGCGATCCACACCTTCACAACTACCTGAAAACCGCCGACGGCCGGGTATTCGCCGTCGATGGCGACGGGGTGAACTGGTGGCCCGCCTTGTCAAGGCGACGGGCGCTTGCCAACCTGGGTTTGCTGCTCGCCCAACAGCCACCCGCAGAAGATGGGCGCCTCCTGACCGCCTGCGCGGAATACGATCGAATTCGTTGGCAGTCAACGCTGAGCGATGCATTCCTCGCCGAGGTCGGTCGGCATCTTCGTCGTCAGCGCCGGGGCCGCACGCGTCGTTACTTGGCCAAGACGCTGCGGGAATGCAGCGAGTTTCACTGTGAGCGAACCCGACAACGGTTCCTGGTCTGTATCCGAGCGGTGTGGAACGAAGCCATGGCAGAGTTTGCCGCGGATCCGGAGGCAGCGTTTACCGATGCCCGGAACCCGGCCGAGGTGTTGAAGGCGGGCAACAGCGCCACGGTCATCCGTGCATCCATCGGCGATGCGACCTACGTGATTAAACGCTACAACCTCAAAAGCCGGGTCCACGGGATGCGCCGCGCCCTTCGACCGATGCCGCGCTATCGCGCCTCGTGGCGAAACGGCCACCGGCTGAGGTTCCTGGGCCTGCGTGGTGCGCGTCCGGTGGCGTTGCTGGAATACAGGTCCGGATTTGCGCAAACGATTGCGTACCTGGTCATGGAGGATCTGGGATCGGATGCGTCCGATCTTGCGACGTGGGTTGCCGAGCGGGGGGCTTCATCGGAGCTTACCGACAAGGTCGCAACACTGTTTCGTGGCATTGCCGATGCCGAACTCGTTCACGGCGACACGAAGGCCAGCAACTTTCTTATCCGCGATGCGGAGATCTACCTCATAGATCTGGATGCGATGGTTGAAGGCAGGCGGGGTCTTGCCCGGGATGTGTCGCGTTTTCTCACCAATTGGGAAAGCGATCCTGGGATTCACGAGCAGTTTCGCGGCGCCTTGCAGGCGGTGGGCATGCCGCTATAGTACGCGCACTTTCGCATCTGGGCTGTTGAGTGATCATCCTCGGGCTCTCGGGCGCTCTGAATCATGATCCTTCCGCGGCGCTGATGGTAGATGGCGAGATCGTTGCCGCCGCAGAAGAAGAACGGTTCGTGCGCGAGAAGCACGCTTCGAACCACATGCCGCTGGAATCCGCTCGCTACTGTCTGCGCGAGGGCGGTATCTCCACGCGACAGGTCGACATCGTCACGTTTCCGTACGCGCCCATTGGCCTGGGCACCCGCGCGCGCTGGCATTTCGCCAGACGCTACTGGTATGCGCCAGAGCGATCACTCGATGCACTGCTCAACGGCAATCGCCGCTACCGTCGCAATCGCGGCCGCGTGATGCGCTTTGGCGAGCAGATTGGCATTGACTGGGGCCGCACGAAGTTTGTCCCGGTGGAACATCACCTGGCACATGCATCCAGCGCCTATCACCTGAGCGGATTTTCCGAAAAGACCGCCATCATGGGAGTGGATGGTAAGGGCGAGTATGCGACCACGTTTTTCGGCTACGGAGAGAACGGCCGCATCCACCGCATCAAGGAGTTCTACGATCCGGACTCATTGAGTGGCGTATACGGCGCCATTACCGAGTATCTCGGTTTCGAAATGCTCGACGGCGAATACAAAGTCATGGGCATGGCCCCCTATGGTGATCCCGATCGATACGATCTCAGCCGACTGATCCTCAGCAAAGGCCGCGGCTTCGAGGTCGATACCAGCTACGTGAACACGGTGGGCCTGCGGCGTCACAAGGAGTCCGGCGTAGGCTTCTACTTCAGTGACAAGCTCATCGACTGGCTTGGTCCCAGGCGTAAAGGTGAGGTGGCTGACGAGCCGTACATTCACTATGCCGCCTCCATGCAGAAGCTGTTTGAAGACTGGTGTTTAAAGCTTCTGGAAACCTACCTGGGCGACATTCTGCGCGAGACCGGCCGGCTGGCTTTTGCCGGTGGTGGCGCCCTCAACGTCAAGCTCAACCAGCGCATCGTGGCGCTTGATCACGTACACGAGCTGTTCGTTCAACCGGCAGCAGGAGATTCCGGTACGGCGCTTGGTGCGGCGAGCTACGTTGCCGCCCAGCGGGGCGAGCAACCTGGGCGAATGAATCACGTTTTTCTCGGCCCCGGGTACTCCAATGCGGAGTGCCTGGCGGCTCTGAATGCGCGCAGCGAACCGGTGAGCTGGGAACAGCTTGACGATGTGCCGACACGCACTGCGCAGTTGCTCGCAGACGGTCACCCCGTTGCCTGGTTTCAAGGTCGCATGGAGTTCGGCCCGCGCGCGTTGGGTGCGCGGAGTATTCTGGGTTGCCCCAGTGCGCCCGGTATTGCCGATCGCATCAACGCACAGATTAAGTTTCGCGAGCGCTGGCGGCCGTTCTGTCCCAGCGTGCTCGACCGAATCGCAAAGGACATCATTCAAACTGATCATCCCGGGCCGTTTATGACCATCACCTTTGATGTCGCATCGAAGTGGAAGCAACGCATCCCCGAGGTGGTCCATGAAGACGGCACCTCGCGCGTGCAGGTCGTCGAACGAGCTCACAGCCCCCGCTACTATGCACTGCTCGAGGAGATGGAAGTGCTGACCGGTGACGGCGTCGTGCTCAATACCTCCCTGAACCGTCGCGGCGAGCCCATCGTATGCTCGCCCGAGGATGCGCTGAACATGTTCTTTGGCTCCGACCTCGAGTACCTGGTGCTCGAGGACTATCTGGTCACTAAGGTTGCCGATGATTGAGCCGGCCCTGTTGCAGGTCTGCCCCAATGACCGTCCGCCATTTCTGGATATCTGTGCGGTCTATCAGGCGGCGGCGAACATCGGGCGCAACCTTGTCACGGTGTTCTTGAGTTCTGCAAGCGCGGAGTGGGAGCCGAAGCCGTTGGCAGGGGCGGTTTATCTGAACTTTGCGACGCTCCGGAACACAGCCCGGGTGGCCGCTGCGTTGGACGCTGAACTGACTCGAGTGTGCAGCGGCGCGCCTGCAGTCGAGCTTGCGATTTGTCATCGCTATCGAGCTTATCGCGTGTTTCGCGCCAGCGGCTGATCAGCCAGCTCTACGCTGGTGGTTGCCCACGAGTTCGGGTTCTTCGACCGCTGGCGTCGACGCATGGATCAGAAGCTCAATGCCCGCGGGGTGCGCTTTGCAGGGGTGTCGGCGCCCGTGGTCGATGAGTTGGCGCTCGCGGTCAAAGCGCCGCTGCTGATGCCCAACGGCATTGATGTGGATCGGGCGACGGCGAATCGGTTCGAGCGGGCCGAGGCCCTTGCAACACTGAATCTGCGCGCAGAACACTTCAATATTGGCGTGGTGGGCCGGCTGCATCCGAAAAAGCAGCCTCAGCTGGCGCTGTCTGCGATGGCCGCTTTGCACCAGGCGCTGCCCGACGCGCACCTTGCGTTCATCGGCGATGGCGAACTGAAAACCGAATTACAGGCATCGGCCGAAAGTCTACCGATCAGCTTCACGGGATTCGTTGCCGAAGCGGCCCGTCACATCAACGCGTTGGATGTCCTGCTGATACCCCGGCGAGCGTGAAGCGTTCAGCATGGTGGCGCTGGAAGCCATGGCTGCCGGGGTGCCGGTGGTCGCCGGCCCCACACCTGGACCGCACTTTGTGCTCGGCGATGTCGGCCACTACTTCACCGAGTTCACGGCCGAGGATCTTGCCGCTGCGGTGATGGCCGTGCACCGCGACCGGGAAAGCTCAGCCGAACGACGCGCGCACGGGGTAACACGTGTCCAGGAGGAGTTTTCGTTGGCCGCCGTCGTCCGGCGGCTGCAGACCCTGCTGTAGCACCACCTCAGTACAACTTCGCTTCACCTTCGGGCCGGGTCTTGAATCGTCTGTGAATCCACAGGTACTGCGCGGGGTGTTGGCGTACCGCTCGCTCGACCACCGCATTGATCAGCGTTGTGTCGGCTACCTTGTCATCACTCGGAAACCCATCGGGCATCGGGCTGAAATTTACCGACCAGGTCATCGTCTTCCAGTCCCGGAAGTGACTCATGAACAGCACCGGCGAGTCGTTGAACCGGGCGAGCCGCGAGGTGGCGGTAATAGAGGCAGCCTGTACCCCGAAAAATGGCGCGAAAACGGAATGGCGCGGACCGTAGTCCTGATCAGGCGCATACCAGACCGTGCGGCCTGCTTTCAGGCTGCGCAGAGTTTGGCGTGTATCGGAACGCTCGATGACTTCGGCGAAGTAGCGCCGTCGGCCGCTGACCTGCAGCCACTCCCACGCCGGGTTCTTGTTCTCCCGGTACATCACGTCGATCTCAACGGCCGCCGCAAGACCCTGGGAAATGATGTCCATCGCGGTGAAGTGGCCACCGATGAGCACCACGCCACGACCAAGCGCCTGAGCTTCCTTTAGATGCTCCACACCGCTGAGTTCAATGCGACTCGCAAGATCGCGCCTGGGGTTGAGCCAGGGCAGCGTGGTTTCCATCGCGCCTGTGGCGACGTGTTGGAACGTCTGCCTGACAAGCCTGGTTCGCTCGGCTTGACTGAGTTCGGGAAAGCAAAGCGCCAGGTTCACTTCGGCGATGTGTCTGCGGGAACGGGCGAGGTGGTAACCGGCTTGGCCGAGAAAGCGGCCGACACCCATCACGGTTCGCAACGGCAACCGTGCGAGCAACCAGCCAAGGCCGATGATCAACCACGTACCCCACACCCGCGGTGAGTAAATTTTTGCCCGAGGCTTGCGTCTTGACATGTTCATCCAGTGAAACCAACCGCTGAATTGTAACGGCACGACCCTGTGATACCATCCACGCCCCATGAATTTGCCCTCCCTCCAAGCGGTGCATGTGCTGGTGGTCGGCGACCTCATGTTGGACAGATATTGGTCCGGCCCCGCGCATCGCGTCTCCCCCGAAGCGCCGGTACCGGTGGTGCACGTTGAACGCATTGAGCAGTATCCCGGCGGAGCGGCGAATGTCGCGCTGAACATCGCAAGTCTCGGTGCCCGCTGCACGCTCGTTGGTGTGGTCGGCGATGATGACGATGCGAGATTGCTCGTCGATACCCTTAGTGCGGCGGGCGTAGTGTGTGACCTTGTTACGCTTGAAGGCTGGCAGACCATCGTAAAGCTTCGGGTGGTCAGTCAAAGCCAGCAACTGCTGCGGACGGATTTCGAACAGCCGTTTCCCCCTGACGCTTCATGTGCCGCCGCGGTGGCGGAAAAACTTAAAGCTCATCTTGGTGATGCGACCACACTGGTGTTGCAGGACTATGACAAAGGCGTGCTCGATGATCCTGAATCACTCATAGCGCTGGCGGCCCAGGCCGGAGTGCCGGTGGTCGTAGACCCCAAACACAAGCCGTTCCGCAGGTATGCGGGTGTTGATTTGTTAAAGCCCAACGAGCAGGAGTTGCGCTCGGCGGTTGGTCCCTGGTCGGATGACGACGAGCTTGTGTCTAAGGCGCGGGAATTGTGTGGCGAGCATGAACTGGGCGCAGTGGTGATTACCCGGGGCGCGAAGGGTATGACTGCGGTGTCACGCGATGGAGATCACCAGCACCTGCCGTCGCTGCCGGTAGACGTATATGACCGTACCGGCGCTGGGGATACCGCCGCTGCCGCCCTTGCCATCACCACCAGCCTCGGCTGGGATGCGTCCAGGTGCGCCCAGGTTGCCAATGTTGCCAGCGGCATCGTGGTGGGTAAATCCGGCACTTCCGCGATCACCGGGCCGGAGCTTGCGATGGCGTTGGAAAGGTTTGATCGCATCGACCGCGGCAGCCTCAACCATAACCAGCTGGTAGACGCCGTCAGCCAGTCGCGTTTGGCGGGCGAGCGTATTGTGTTCACCAACGGCTGTTTCGACATTCTCCACGCTGGACATGTCGCTTATCTGGAAGAAGCCCGAGCGCTGGGCGATCGACTGGTGGTGGCCGTGAACGACGACGCGTCGGTGCGGCGTTTGAAGGGAGCCGGCCGGCCGATCAATGCGCTGGGGCGTCGGCTTAGGGTGCTCGCGGGATTGGCGGCGGTGGATTGGGTCGTAGAGTTCTCAGAAGACACCCCCGAAGCATTGCTCGAGGTGCTGCGTCCGGATGTGCTGGTAAAAGGCGGCGACTATTCGAAATCCGAGGTTATCGGCGCCGGCCTGGTAAGCGGCTATGGTGGCGAGGTGGAAGTTCTCAGCCTGGTGGAAGACTGTTCCACCACCGCAATCATGGAGCACATTCGCAAGGAGGCGTGAGCGCCTTGGGTGGGCGATCCGTCTCGACAGCCACCACTTATGTTTCAACAAAAGGAGTTTCTGCGCGACGACTTCGCCGCCCGATGGCAGGGCAAAGATCCGTTCGCTGAAGTGGATGCTCTGACCGGGACCGTTTTTCGTCACGTCGCCAGGCGCAAAACCTTTCGTTTCGAGTTGGACGGTCGCGGATATTTCGCCAAAGTGCACGATGGTGTTGGCTGGGGTGAGATCCTCAAGAACTGGATCGTGCTCAAGCGCCCGGTTATCGACGCCAGCAACGAATATTGCGCGGCGACGGCATTAGCCGGCGCCGACGTAGATACGCTGGAGGTCGCCGCGTTTGCGGCGCGTGGATCGAACCCGGCCGAGCGACGCTCGTTCCTCATCACCGACGAACTCACCGGGATGCGGAGCCTGGAAGACTACTGTCTGAACTGGCCCACTCAGCCGCCGGCCGCTATGGTGAAGTGGGGTCTCATTGCGAAGATAGCCGAGATCGCACGGGTGATGCACGGCAATGGGATCAATCACTGCGACTTCTATATTTGCCACCTGATGTTGCGTGACCCCGAGCTGCTCGACGTGCGCACCATTGGCGCGGTCCGGTTGCATCTGATCGATCTGCATCGCGCTCGGAAGCGCCGTCGGGTACCGCGTCGATGGCTCGTAAAAGACCTTGGCGGCTTGTATTACTCGGCCATGGACATCGGGCTCACGCAACGCGATCTGCTGCGTTTTCTAGCTTGTTACTTCCAGCGCCCCGCAGCCGAAATTCTGGCTCAGCACGGCTCTCTGCTAAAGGACGTCGCGCGTCGCGCGCGCAAGCTCTATGCCAAAGCCGATCGTCTGGGAATCCTTTCCCGCCAGCTCGCAGCCGAATCCCGACGTTAACCGCTTGCGGCCAGCGCCGCAGCATTCGCGATGAGATGATCCGGGTCGATGGTGCCGGTCACAATACTCGAGACCCCCGAATGGGCGGCCACCCAGGCGAGGTTCTCCGGCGTACCCTGACCGCTGGCGAGCGGCTTCTTGATCAGCACGCCGCAGGATTGCGCGCCGGCCTTTGCGATCAATTCTGCCTGCTCGGGCTCGCTGCGGTTCAGTGTCGCCATGATCACCTCAACGTCCAGCGCGAGCGCCCGTTCGGCTCCGGCAACGGTTTTGTGTGAGATGCCAACCGACCGAATGCAGCCCTGCTGCTTTAGATCGCGCAGCGCCTCGAGCGTTCCGAGCCCATCGAGAATCTCAACGTCGTTGCCATCCGAATGAATCAGCACCACGTCGAGGTAGTCGGTACTCAGGCGCTGCAGCGATCGCCTGACGCTGAACTGCACGTGCTCGGGCGTGAAATCGAACCGCGATGTGGCGCCGTCGAATTCCTCGCCGACCTTGCTGCAGATGATCCACTCGCGCCGGCTGTTGCGCAGCAGGGTACCCAGTCGTTCTTCGCTGCTGCCGTATGCGGGCGCGGTGTCAATCAGGTTCACGCCAAGCTCCCGAGCTCGATTCAACAGCGTGGCCGCCGCCCTGTCATCGGGAACGACAAACGGGTCGGGATACTTCACCTGCTGGTGGCGACCGAGTTTTACCGTTCCAAGGCCGAGCAGAGATACCTGCATTCCGGTTTGGCCCAGCAGTCGATATTCCAATTTATGTTTCCCACGGCGCCTGACCCATGCTGGGTGCAGGCAGTAAGAGGTCTACATGGGCGCCGTGAGCCCGTTCAGCGGGAGGCTCGAGCAATCCCAGCACCCTGTCGGTGAGATCTGGTGCCAGGCTGAGCTTGGTTGGCCAGCAGATCAGTGTGTTTCCGTTTGCGCAGGCGAACGCTTCGTCGGGGCGTTGCCTGCCCGATTGTTTGGGTTCGGCGCGCTCGACTCGCGCTGTACTGAATTCTGCGTCGTCCATGGAGATCCATGGCAGGCAAGCTTTCAGCTCCGCCCGGGAATGGGCGATCAGCGCATCGCTGCCCATGCCGACCCCGTCGCTTGCCAGCCGTCCACCCAGATACCACAGCCAGTGCTTGCCGTCGGCATGGCTGGTGATCGTGAGTCGTGGTTCCGGCGCTCGGATCCCGGTAAGACAGTGTGCGTATAAAGGGTGCGGATGCTCGTGTCGGACAACCACCTGGTGCAACGGGCGAATCTGCATCTGGGGGGTCGCTAACTGCAGACCGTCGAGCAGTGTCTGCGTGCCCGCGCCGGCGCAGAGGACGAGCTGGCGGGCCGAGATTGCACCACCGTTCACCGCAAGGTCGACGCCATCGTTGCGCATGCTTACCTGTTCCGGCTTCAGCTGGTGCCGATAGATTCGACCTTCGAGTGTTGCCTGCAGGCGCGTCATCAGGCTTCGGGTATCCAGCACCAGATCGTCCAGCGCATAGACCAACCCGTCAAAGCCGGGTGCGCGGAACACCGGTGGATAGTCGTTCGGGTGCAGCTTTTCGATGCGACCGGCCAGAGATCTGCTGGCGAAAAACCCGGTCAGTCGTCCCAGGGTGGAGGCTTCGGCAAACAGGTAGTATCGATTCGAAAGCACCGACACCGCTCTGAGATCTATCTCGCCTGATCCCGCCAGAGCGGCGCGCCAACGCTCGGGCATGCCGCTGATGGCTTGGGATGCACGGGTGAGGTTGCCATTCAGCGCGTACTTCATTCCGCCGTGAATCACACCCTGGCTCGCCAGCGTCTGCTGCCCGCCGAGGCGGTCGCCTTCCAGTACCAGCAGCTGGTAGCCACGATCGGTGAGAACGTTTGCCAGCCATAAACCGGCAATGCCGCCGCCGACGATCACCAGATCCACCTCGCAGGAGAAAACCGGAGCCCCATTCATCGGGGCGCGAGCCTAAGCGTTAGGTATCGAGCCCGCAAGCGGGATGCCACCAGGCTTCTTGACGAA
>JAYGEV010000240.1:0-10948 GCA_046582225.1 Pseudomonadales bacterium | reverse complement strand
AGACCTTCGTGAACGTCTTGAAAAGATTGGCGCGATCGGCCGCCTCAAGCGCGTCGGTTGCTTGCAGCGCGGCTTCCCACACCCCGGGGCCCGTTTCGCAATGCAACGCTTCCACGTCGCAGTCGATGGACTGACAGTACTCCATGAGTCCAGCGAACTCCTCAGACATGCTGCTGGCGCGAAGCACCGAATATCCGAAATTGCCCGGGCTGAGCGGTACTAGGTTCCGGTAGCCCTTATCCCTGATGCTGTGTGGCGTCTCGGCGAACACAAAAAACTCGAACTCATAGCCCGATTTCATCGTCAACCCAAGTTTGCCGAGGCGTTCCAACATCAAGCCGAGCCTCGTGCGCGGGCACAGCGGATGAGGCCCGCCATCTTCGGCAACGAACTCGCCGATGAAGAACGGGCAGCCCTCGTCAGCCAGCCAGCGTTCGCTATCGGTCAGCAACCGGAAACGAGCGTCTGGAAAGCCGGTCTGCCAGCCTGTGTAGGCACCGGCATCGTAGAGTTGGTCGTCAACATCCCAGCCGAATACGCAGTCGCAGAATCCGCCGCCCTTTTCCATGATCCCGACAAATTTATCCAGGCTGACATATTTGCCCCGGATCACGCCGTCAATGTCTGTCAAACCGAGTTTGACCCGACTAACCCCCCGTTCCCGATAGCGGGCCAGTTTCTGCTCCAGCAGATCTGAACTATTGGTCATCACATGCTCCCAACGACTCACGTTTCGCCTCGCCAGAGGCTGACTTTAACCTACCGCCCGTTATCCACGAACCCTGTGGATAACTCTGAGGATAACTGGCTGACAAAGCCCCCAAGCGCGGCAATCATGGCCGCTTTCCCAATCAGGGCAAATTCCACCGCAATTTCAGTAATGCCAGCTATTTCAAACAGTTAAGGTATGAAAATGAGCAACAAGATGAGAGATCGCGCCCATCTACGCAGCCCTGGTCGGCATTCTGCAAAAATGTGCATAACAGGTCGAACGCTATCCGTTAGTAGCTGCTCACATCGTAAGCTGCATGAGCCCTAATATCAGGATGATATTGGACCGACCGAAGCGCGACTTAAGATAACTGTTGGGCCAAGTCGCACGGCGGCGGCAGACCCGCTCACGATTACTCTTCGCGCTGGTCTTCGGGCAATCTGATGGCAATATCCGGGGCGTTGACCGGTGAAGGTACCCGGTATCGAAAGCTGGGCGTCATCGGCTGCGCCGAGAACCAACAGCTCCGCATCGCCACTCAAGCTGGCGCGTTGATCCTGCCAATCCAATACCAGTTGGGAACGGTCATGCGCGTCCACGTCGCACGCTCAAGACGTCGGTAATCAGCGCAAGCATAGGTGAGCAACGCATCCGGGGGTGGGACCTGGATCACAATCCGTGGCGCAGCGAGCGCCGCCGCCAGTGGCTTAGTGCATATATGCGAACATACGGCGGCGATAGCCCGATGCCAGGTCCGATCCCTTTCCCAGCAACGAAAAGATGCGAATCATCGTTGTACGTCCGATATCTTCCCTGAACTCGCGATCGGCCTGCAGGATCGCCATGGCATGATCCAGCGCAAACTCGTATTCTCGCTGCACCACGCCGCAGACGGCGAGCTGATAACGGACTTCGAGATCGTCAGGATCGGTCTGATGCAGTTCCAGCAGCTCACCGATTCCAGCCATGGCGGCGGATTCCTGAGCGAATTCCAGACGCAGTTTGGGCCGGTCAAGGCCCTCGGTCTCTTCGGGAATGCCGGCAAGTACCTTCTGGGCTTCATCCAGCTCTCCCTGCATGACCAGCACGTCGGCCAGCTCCACACGGAACCCCTGATTCTGCGGTTCTTCATTGACCGCCCGCTGTAGCATTTCCAGAGCGGACTGGAAGTCCTCGTTATCGATACTGGATTGAAGCAGATCGCGCAGCTGGTCGACGGGCGATACGGTCAGCCCGTCAATCAACGTTTGCAAGGCCGTATCCGGCTGGGGCCCATCGATCTGATCGACAACCTGCCCCCCTTGGACAACACGGATGCTCGGCACTCCCTGCACCCGCAGCTGCTGAGCAAGGGTCTGGTCTTCGGCGACATCCACCAGTCCCAGCAGCACTTTACCTCCGGATCGCGCCACCATCGTCTCGAGTTGGCGCCTGGTTTCGGCCGACGGCGCAACCTGGTCGGTCCAGAACAGCAGCAGGATCGGCACCTGTTGCGATCGCTCGATCACATCCTGCTGAAACGTCTGCAGTTCCACTTTGAAAACCAGTGCTTGATCGCTCATCAACTGCAATCCGGGTTCGGGCCAGGAAGCGACGAATGATACACCAGCCGATCACCGGCGAAGCAGGCGAGCATGCCGCGCCGGATATATAATTCAGTACGACGGCCAGCAATGGAGTGATCTGTGTGTTCCGTATTCAGGGTATCGACCATCTGGTTCTACGCACCAGCCGGCCTCACCGGCTCATTTCCTTCTATTGCGATGCCCTGGGCTGCGTCGTCGAGCGCGAGGTGGGCCAGGTCGGGCTCACCCAGCTTCGAGCTGGCAGTTCGCTGATCGACATCATCGACGTCACAGCGCCCGAGGATACGGGCGCGATCGATCCGTCGAAAGAAATGCGCCGCAATCTCGACCACTTCTGCTTACGCGTTGATCCGTTCGACTTCGCACAGCTCGATGAGCACTTCGCGAGGTTCAATGTGGAGATCCGCAAAGTTGAATTAGTTTACGGTGCGCAAGGCTATGGTCCGGCCGTCTATCTACAGGACCCTGAGGGCAATACCGTTGAACTCAAAGGCCCGACGACAGACAGCGCTGATGATCCGGATGCTTGCGTGTAGGCGCTTGTTCAGCTTCCAGACAGATTGAGTTCAGCACCCATTCATTGGCGTTTTCGTACAGTTGTTTCCACAAACTCAGAAACGGAAGCAGATATGATCAAGCGACGAAACCAGCTGTTGGGTGCTTCGGCAATACTCCTCGGACTGTGGGCACCGTTCGCGGTTCAGGCCCATGACAACGACGACGCCTGGCTGTATGTAGCCGGCGCAGTTGCGGCCTACGCCCACTTCAACAACCACGCGTATGACTACGCGTACAAACATCGCGATTACCACTACACCAAAAAACATCAACGCAAACATCGGCGCAAACATCAACGCAAACACCAAGGCCTGGCCTGGCGCCATCACGACCGGGCGCACAGACATCAACGCTACATGCATCGCGTGCACGATCGGCGTAACCACGGGAATTACCGCAACAATGGCTATGACCAACACGCGCAGCGTCACGACGAGCGCTATGACCGCAATGACCGCCGTCGGTCAGGACGCCGCCACAGCTAATTCACCATTGCTGCGAGGAGCTGCGAGGAGCCGATGGGTTCCTCACAGCGGCTCAGCCACGCTGGCCACAACCTGCCCTGATCCGCACTGTAGGATTCCGATTGAGCGCCTCACGTGGCTTAGGTATCCTTCAGGCTCTGTAGTAAATCGGCATTCCAGCCACGGAGGCGCCATGTCGGCACAAAGCCCCTACGAGATTCTTGGAGACGAAGGCATCGCAAAACTCGCCGATACCTTCTATGACGTGCTGGATGAACTCCCGCAGGCGGCGAACGTTCGCGCGATGCACAAAGAAAACATGGACGAAGTTCGCAAGAAGCTGAAGAACTATCTCATCGGCTGGATGGGTGGTCCCCCGATCTATCAGATGGTAACCGGGACGGTGTGTCTGACCGATCCTCACGAACCCTACACCATCGGGCCGAAGGAACGCGATCAGTGGCTGCTGTGTATGGACACTGCGCTGGAACGAACAGGTGCATCAGACGAGCTGAAAGAAATGCTCAAGGTCCCGATGTTTCAGATTGCTGATACCGTACGCAACTCCGACTCTTCAGAGCCGAAACCTCGCGACCCCAACATCATTGCCGTGGGCTAGCCCCGAGCTGGTTTCGATTTAGAAGCTCTGCTGAAAGCGGTTTTACTGCTGGCGGGTAACCGATAACGGGCGTTCGGGTGTGCCTTGTGGCTGGTTGTCAACTTCCTGCGCCGCGTCCTGGGCCGGCGCATTATCAACGGCGTCGGCAGAATCAGCGTTGGAGTCATCCTTGTTCCTGTTGTGCCGTCGCGCGCGCTTTTCCTCTGCCTTACGCTTCTTCTCCATCTCGCGCTGACGCTTAGCAAATGTGTGCTGGTTTTTAGCCATTGAGTTACTCCTTCTATGTCACGCCAGACCGGCCGCGCGCGCACGATAACACTGCACCTGGCAGGTGCAAAGATAGTCAAAACAAAAAGTCGGGCAGTGCGTGCGCAGATTGTTTGGTCTGCGCCAATGGGTGCTTAGTAGCGCCCGCCTCCGCCTCCGCCACGTCGACCGCCACCGCCACCGCCACCGCCGTATCCACCCCGGGACCGGTCTTCACGCGGTCGCGCTTCGTTGACGGTCAGTGACCGACCGTCGTGCTCGTGGGCATTGAGCCCGTCGATTGCGGCTTGAGCCTCGGAATCACTGCCCATCTCGACGAATCCAAATCCTTTGCTGCGGCCGCTGTCGCGGTCAGAGATGACCTGCGCACTGTCAACGGTTCCGAACTGCGCAAACATATCCTCAAGATCTGAACTGGAAACATTGTAGCTCAAGTTCCCGCAATATAGTTTCTTTCCCACCGTATGATCTCCCAACTGAGGTCCGGCCCACGAGTGGGCCAATTCTAAGAGGCCGGTTTGGCCTATCCAGGCAGGACGCACGAAAACATCATCGAGCCGACACTATCCGGTTCGTCTACACGATCAACGATCCAACCATCGGCGACCATAAGCGAAAAGCCCAGCCGGGTACAACCCCTAAAAAGCGGATCAGCAACCCTTTGGGGGAGGGGAGAAACTCAGCTTTTGTGCGGGGCGATCACACGTTAGGCTGTCGCTGATGAACACGCGACTCGAACTGATCGCAAGTGGCTACGGGCTCGTCGAAGGGCCGCGCACCGAAACACGTCCAGATGCTGGTCCCGATGCACCGTCTATGAAAGGGGCGCTGTGGTTCACGGACATCCGCGGGGGCACGGTGAACCGTCTCAATCCAGGCGGTGAGGTCGAGACTCTGGTGAAGGACCGTCCCATGATCGGCGGACTTGCGTTGCACGCCGATGGCGGGCTAATCATGTCCGGGCCAACCGTCGTCCATTGGAAAGATGGCCAGGTTCGGGTCCTGCTCGAGCAGGATGGCGTGAATTCGTTCAACGACCTCCACACCGATGCCCAGGGCCGTGTGTATGTCGGCGCCATCCGCGCCGACATCTCCGATCTTCGAGCCGAGCCCGACCCCCTCGGCGAGATGTACCGAATCGAGCTCGACGGGAGCATCACTGAGCTTTACGGCGGCGTCGGCGTTTCGAACGGAATCGGCTTCGCGCCGGACGGGCGCACGCTATACCACGTAGACTCCACCAGCCGCGGATTATGGGTGCACGATGTGGATGACAGCGGCGGGTTATCCGGCCGGCGCCATATTGGAGCAGCCGCGTTCGAGCGCGGTATTCCCGACGGCATGTGCGTCGATACCGAGGGTAATCTGTGGGTTGCTCACGTCGGCGGCAAACGTGTGGTGAAGTTGGACCCGAACGGCGAAATGCTCGACGAGTTGCCAGTTCCCGCGAGCTGGGTAACCAGCTGTGCGTTCGGCGGCGAGGACTGTCGCGATCTGTACATCGTCAGTGCAGACAATGTCGAGGATGAAGATCTGGGAGGCTGTATCTGGGTATGTCGACCAGGGGCCACGGGCCATCCCACCCCCCTGGCGCGAGTGCAGTAGCCCGAACTTAGCGTTCACTGAACCTGAAGATGGTGATGCCATCCCACGCGTACCAGTAGCCCCGCGCATGGAGGATGGTTTCGCGATCAGCCGGATCGTCAAAGGGCGTGCCCCGCACGCTATAGATGTTGCCCGCAATCGAGACGCGGGCCTGGGGTTCGCGGCGCAGCGCCTCGACCCAGCTTTCGCCCCGTAAGCGCGGAAACCTGGCGAAACGGTTCGAGTGAATGTGAAGATTACCTTCGATGTGAAAGCAGTTGACCCGGATGCTGCGAAGTTCATCCGACCCCACTTCAAGGTAGCACGGCGCTCTGGCTCGCAGGAACCGGAAGTCCGCTGGCACCGGCGCCGCGTGGCCCTCAAGTTCGCCGTGGTCGCTCTGCCAACATGATGCCAGTAGCAGCAGCGTGCCCATGGCGGTTAGTCTTGCAGCAGGGGTTCGCATGCCGGCAACGATACCGGCGTTCGAGCGGGTCGGGCAAATCAGACTGTTGGAGGGAATATGAAGTTGGGGTATTTCGGAATGCCGTCGCATCCGCCGGAGCGACCGCTGCGGGAAGGTTTCGAATGGGACCTGCAGGTCATCCGCTGGCTCGATGAACTTGGATTCTCCGAAGCGTGGTTCGGTGAACACCACACCGCACCGTGGGAGCCAAACCCGGCGCCGGATCTCCTGATCGCTCAGGGCTTCGCCCAGACCGAAAACATTCGTCTCGGACCCGGCGGCTTTCTGCTGCCCTACCATCATCCTGCTGAGCTTGCCAACCGGGTGGCGATGCTCGACCACATCTCCAATGGCCGCTTGAACTTCGGCGTCGCCGCGTCGGGCATTCCGAGCGATTGGACGATGTTCAATGTCGATGGTGAGGCCGGTGACAACCGTCTGATGACCCGGGAAGCCCTGGATATCATTCTGCAACTGTGGTCCAGCGATGAGCCGTTTCACTATGAAGGCAAGTACTGGCGGGTCGACCGGCCAGAAGAAATGTTTGGACTGCTGCGCCCGCATATAAAGCCGTTGCAAACCCCCCACCCGCCCATCGGCGTCGCGGGTTTGAGCAAAGGATCCGACACGCTAAAGCTTGCCGGCGAGCGGGGTTTCATCCCAATGAGCCTCAATCTCAACCCGGGCTATGTTGCAAGCCATTGGGAATCCGTGGCGATCGGTGCGGCGCGCGTGGGCCGAACGCCCGATCGCAGCGAATGGCGGATGGTGCGCGAAGTTTTCGTTGCCGACACCGACGAAGAAGCCTGGCGCTGGTCGGTCGGCGCGCACATGGGTCGCATGTATCGCGAGTACTTTCTACCGTTGTTGAACAACTTCGGATTTTTCGAGTTCCTCAAGCACGCGCCGGACGTGCCCGATTCAGACATCTCAGCGGAGTACTGCGCAACCCACAACTGGATAGTCGGCTCTCCGGATACCGTCGCCGCCTCAATCGAACAGATGTACGAGCGCGTGGGCGGGTTTGGATGTCTTCTGGTGCTTGGCTTCGACTATGCGGACGATCCCAGCAGATGGCGGCACTCACTGGAACTGCTGCAACGCGAGGTGCTGCCAAGGGTCGCCCATCTATAGGCCCGATTGCCTCCACAAATGGTCATCTACAGCGATCGCTCCAAACTGACATTCCACGATCCGCTGCCCGAAACGGTGGACGTGGTGGTGATCGGCGCCGGAATCATCGGAATTTCAACCGCGTGGTTTTTAGCCAGAACCGGCCTGTCGGTGCTCGTGTGCGACAAAGGCCGTGTCGCCGGCGAGCAGTCGAGCCGCAACTGGGGCTGGATTCGCCAGCAGGGACGCGACGCAGCAGAATTGCCCATCGTCATCGACAGCATCAATATCTGGGAATCGCTGTCCCGGGAGCTTGACGAGGACATCGGGTTTACCCGGCAAGGCGTGCTCTATCTCGCCGAAACGCAGGCCCAGCTGGCGCAACACGAACGCTGGCTCGAGGTTGCCAGGCAGCACCAGCTGGATACCAGAATGTTGTCCAGCGACGAAGTGGATGCGCTTGTCAAAGACAAACCCGGTCAATGGAGTGGGGGTATCTTCACCGCCAGCGACGGGCGTGCTGAGCCGTTCAAGGCGGTTCCTGCGCTGGCCAGGTCGGTGCGCAGGGTCGGCGGTTCAATTCGTGAAAGCTGTGCGGTTCGAACCCTGGATATCCAGGCCGGCAAGTTAGCCGGCGTGGTCACTGAACATGGACGCGTGCGGGCGACGTCGGTCGTATGTGCCGCCGGCGCCTGGTCAACTCAGTTTCTCGCCAATCTGGGCATCAATCTACCGCAGCTCATGGTGCGCGCCACCGTGGCGCGAACGGCGAAGGCGCCAAACATCTACAACGGCGGCGCGACCGTGGGCGAGGTCGCGATTCGCCGGCGACAGGACGGTGGCTATACGGTCGCTTCGAGCAACACCAACGAGCACTACCTCGGTGCGGACAGCTTCCGCTACCTGTTCAAGTTCCTCCCGGCACTGGCCGGCAGCGCGCGTTACATCCGGCTCAATCTGGGTGATGGCCTAGTGGCCAGGATGCTCCCCCAACGTCGCTGGCACGCAGACGAAGTGACCCCGTTCGAGTACACCCGCGTGCTCAATCCAGCTCCTTCGCCGAGCGCGCTTCTCAAAATGCGCGCGGCGCTGGACAAGCGTTTGCCCACGCTTGCGTCCATTCCGTTCGAGGAAGCATGGGCGGGAATGATCGACGTTACCCCAGACGTGGTACCGGTGATGGATGAGGTCGCGCAATACCCGGGGCTGTTTCTGGCGACCGGATTCAGCGGGCACGGTTTTGGTATCGGCCCGGGCGCAGGCAGGGTGATGGCGGATCTCGTGGCGGGAAATCGGCCGATCCATGATCTTTCAAGATTTCGTCTGTCGCGCTTCTACGACGGCAGCAAGATGAACCCCGGACCTGGTCTCTAACGATCCGACTTTAGTCGCCCGGTCTGGTGCTTAGTGTGGAGCTACGAAAACGTGAAGTTCGCGCTCATGTTCTCGCGAACTTTTTCCATATGTGCAAGGTAGTTGGTGACGCCGCCGTTATAGTTGCCGTCCTGTCGACGCTGGTACTCGCCTTCGAAGTTGTAGTAGCCAGGCGTGCAATCCTGATTACGGGTGGTTTTGCCTCTATTGGAAATAACTTGCTGTACCCACCACTCTTCAGCTTGCGGCGCGGTGTCGATTGCCTTGTGCCCATGGCGACGGGTGTAGGCGATGCAGTCCGCGATATGGTCGCCCTGCATCTGTAGGATGTAGGTCAGGTTGAACTGAAACGATGCCTGATACCCGCCCATGATGAACAGATTCGGATAACTGACCGAGTGAACGCCGAGCAGCGTACGAACGCCGGTGTGGTATTTCTCGGAAAGATCGAGCCCATCGGCACCTAGAATCCGATTGTATATTCCCGTTTTCTGCACTTCGAAACCGGTCGCATAGATCAACAGATCAAGCTCGTAGAGCTTGCCGTCGAATTGCGGCCCCTTTTCCGTAATCTCGTTGATACCCTGGCCGTGCGTATCAACCAGGTGCACGTTCGAGCGGTTGAAAGTTGGCAGGAAGTCATTGTGAAAACAGGGCCGCTTGCACATGAACATATACCAGGGTTTCAGCGCCTCGGCGGTCGCGGGGTCTTTCACGACCGTCTCAATGCGTTTGTGTATGCGCATCATGTAGTCGATGTTGGCGTTTTCCTGCAGACGAATCTTTTCCTCAGACGACATTGCTGCCCGAATCGCCTGTTCTGATTGAGTCAATGGTGGGCCCTTGAGCGCCTGGTCTCTGCGTTTGGCCTGCCAACCTGGCTTGAGCCTTCGCGCCCAATTCGGGTCGGTTGGCCAATCTTCCCGGATGTCTATCGACGAGGGCGTGCGCTGAAATACATACAGCTCCTTTGACGCTTCGCCGAGGCCTGGAACCGCTTGTACCGCGGTCGCCCCGGTTCCAATGATGCCAACCACCTTGTCCTCAAGGTTCTCGAGATGGTCACCGGTGTAGGCGTAGTCCCACCGGGATGTGTGGAAGGAGTGACCCATGAAGCTTTCGAGCCCGTTGATCCTGGCAAGCTTCGGTTTAGCGAGCGTACCGTTCGCGCAAACGACGAAGCGTGCCCGCATGGAGTCACCGCGATCGGTCTCAAGGTGCCACATCTTCTCACCTTCGTTCCATACGGTGGAGGTGACCGTGGTCTGAAAAACGGCGAGTTCGTACAGGTCGTACTTTTTAGCGATCGCCTGACAGTGCGCGAAGATCTCCGGGCCCTTGGCGTAATGGTCTTTCGGAACGTAATCCATTTCATCCAGGAGCGGCAGGTAGTCGTAAGACACCACGTCACAGGCGGCGCCCGGGTAGCGGTTCCAGTACCAGGTACCGCCGACATCAGCACCTCGTTCCACAATGCGGATGCTGTCCACGCCCCTCTCACGCAAGCGCGCTGATGTGAGCAGCGCCGAGAAACCACCGCCAATGAACAGCACCTCCACTGAGTCATCGAGGCGTTCGCGCGGCTCGACCTCGCCCCCATATGGGTCGAGGGCATATTTCTCCAGCGCGCCGCTAAAATCCGACGTGTATTGCGCCGTGCCTTCTGGCCGATAGCCAAGCCTGAGATCACGCTCTTCGGAGAACTTCTGCTTGATCGCGTCGTAGTACGCCTGGGTCTTCTTCATCGTGTCTGGTCCATTGCGGCCTCCCAATGTAGAAAGTCGCAGATCAGAAATCAAACCCGCAGCAGGTGAGGTTGCGGCAGCAGCTACCAGCGAAAGCGTGTAATGCCCGTTACCGGGCCCGCAAATGCAGGGATCTCGGCTCAAACCGACACAATCCCGGTCGAGCGCATCGCTCAATATCGAGACTTTCTGCAAGGCCATGGTTCCGAACCCAGATGAGCACACGGCTCCCAAAATTTTACCTGCTTCTTCCGGGGGCAATCCCACGAGTAATTCGACTGGGTCTTTTGACTGATTCACACCGTCGTGCCACGCGCCCGCGCGCGCCCTCACAAAATGCCTGTTTTTATGTCAACCGAACACTTCTTCCAATCTGTCCCTGAACCGATACCGGACCCATGGCTGATGCTCACGCGCAGGAGATCCCAACATGAAGCGAAAGCGATATTCCGAAGAGAAG
>JAYGEV010000213.1:0-7821 GCA_046582225.1 Pseudomonadales bacterium | reverse complement strand
TTTTGCTGGGCACGCAGCCGGTGTTGAGGCAGTCGCCACCCATGGTTGCCCGTTCCACCAGGGTCACCCGTGCACGCACGGTGGCGGCAATAAGCGCCGCGATCAATCCCGCCGACCCGCCACCGATCACCACAAGGTTGTTGTCATGCCTGGACATCGGTTATCGCCTCCGGAAAGCTGATTAGAGGTCTGAAGAAGGGTCCGAACATCCGAATCAAGCCCGAGCCCGGGCCAGCCAGGCCACGGACTTGCGGGCAATGAGTGGAAACAGACCCAGCAGCGACAATGCGCCAATGAGCCCGGGACTCAGCACGTCCGCTGCGCTGGACACCTTGGCCAGCTGGGTACCGGCAAACACGAAAACAAATGTTGCCGCCAACATGCCCAGCTGGCTGACCCAATAGAATTGCCACGCCGAGATACGAGTAAGTCCCATCACGAGGTTGACAATAAAGAACGGGAACAGCGGCACCATGCGCACGCTGAACAGGTAAAACCCACCGTCCTTTTCCAGCCCTTCGTTTACCATCGTCAGCTGGGCCGCGAAACGACCTTGAACCCAGTCGCGCAACAGGGTCCTGGAGATTAACATCGCGAGCGTGGCGCCCACCGTGCTCGCGAACGACACCAGGGGTATTCCCCATTGCAGCCCAAAGACCGCTCCTGCACCGAGGGACATGATTGCCGCGCCCGGCAGCGACAGACCGGTGACCAGCACATAAAACACGAAAAACCCCAGCATGCTGGCGATCGGGTCGGTCGCCACATACGCCAGCGCATCGCCATGCACCGCCTTGAGGTAGGCAAGGTCGAGATAGGTGCCCAGATCGAAGTAGAAGAAGGCACCGACCAGGAACACGGCCATGACCAGAATTGCCACCCTGAGGTTGCCCTGGCCTGAAGATTGAGCATTCAATTCACGGTTCATCCACTGTGGTTGAGAGAAGTCTCGGGTACCATTGCCTGCCAGATACCTCAACGGTCACCGTACAAGGACAACATCGATGCCCCGCAGTTTCCCCGTGACCCGCTTACGACGCAATCGCCGTGCGGAATTTTCCCGGCGCCTGGTACGTGAGACAGAGCTTAGTGTGAACGATCTGATCTATCCGGTCTTTGTGGTCGAAGGATCAGGGAAGCGGATCGCGGTGGAGTCGATGCCCGGCATCGAGCGGTTATCCGTGGACAATCTCGTCAAACATGCCGAGGAGGCCGCCAGGCTCGGCATCCCGGCACTGGCCCTTTTCCCCAACACCGAGCCGAGCTTGCGAACCCTGCAGGGCGAAGAGGCCTGGAATCCCGACGGCTTGATTCCGCGAGCGGTTGCCGCGCTGAAAGATGCGCTGCCAGAACTCGGCGTGATGACCGATGCGGCCCTGGACCCCTACACGACTCACGGCCAGGACGGCATCATCGATGCGGATGGCTATGTGCAGAACGATGTTACGGTGGAGGCGCTATGCCGACAGGCCGACGTCTGCGCCGCAGCGGGGGCGGACGTGATCGCACCCTCCGACATGATGGACGGCAGGGTCGGCGCGATCCGCCGCACGCTGGATGCGTCAAATCACATCAACACGTTGATCATGGCTTACTCCGCCAAGTACGCTTCGAGCTACTACGGTCCGTTCCGCGACGCCGTCGGCTCATCAACGACCCTGGGCACCGGCAACAAATTGACCTACCAGATGGATCCAGCCAACAGCGACGAAGCCCTGCAGGAGATCGCCCTGGACATCGACGAAGGCGCCGACATGGTCATGGTGAAGCCGGGTATGCCATATCTCGACATCGTTCGCAGGGTGAAAGACGAGTTCAAGGTGCCGACATTTGCTTATCAGGTGAGCGGGGAGTACGCGATGCACATGGCAGCGGTCAACAACGGCTGGCTGGATCGGTCCGTGATACGGGAATCGCTGATTTGCATCAAGCGCGCCGGTGCTGATGGGATATTGAGCTACTTCGCCCTGGAGGTCGCCCAGGAATTGAACGGGTAATGCCCGAACCCCGCCAGATCAACAAGGCCATCGACACACTCAAAGACGAGGGAAACACATGAGGTTAGTGACTGCCGCGACGTTCACCGTCCTGTCGATCAGCCTGCTGGCTTGCGCTCCACCCGAGGTAACAGCCGAGGCCCAGGGAGATCAACCTCAGGTCGCGACCGACGGGTTCAATCTGGACGACGCCCGAAAAGAGGTTTTCTATTGGCGCGTATCAGACATCTACGCGCTCACCGATGGCGGTTTCGTGTTCATCGACCAGATTCCCGAAGGGATCACCTCGCTGGTTGGCACCCCGGCCCAGGATCTGTTGCTGCTCAGTACGTTTATCAGAAACGAAGCAGACCAGATCGTGGGTATCGCCTCTGAGCACGAGGAGTTCGAGCGGCCACTGACCCCAGCCGGAAAGCACGATGCAATCTGGACGTTGATGATCAGCGGCCGCGGCTCGCTCATTGCCCATGAGATCGAAGTCTCCACCGAGGAGACGCGCGCTTTCCTCGAGCGGATCCGCGCCATGGACGGACCCTGGTCAGGCGAATTCGTTGCGCAAGGCACCATTGGCCCAGCCGAAAACGGTCTTGGCGTGGTGATTGGCGGAACAGGAGAATTCGCCGACGCACGCGGCTACATGATGGAGGAGAACGTCTATCTGGGATTCGATGGCACCGACTACGACGTGCGCACGCGGCTGACATTTTTTCTGGAATGACCCGAGACTCCGGCCCCAGAGCTCGCGGGCCAACCCACTTCCGGATTGCAGCCAGCGTGGGAGGTCGTGATACACTGCGCCGGCTTCTGGGCGCCCTGGACATTCGGATTTCCGTTTGCGCCACGGAAACCACCTGGTTTTAAGTCATTGGAGAACCGCGATGAGCGACAACATCGTTCACACCTCAGATACCGATTTCGACGGCGACGTGCTGAAATCCGACAAGCCCGTCCTGGTCGACTACTGGGCAGAATGGTGTGGTCCGTGCAAGATGATCGCGCCGATTCTTGTCGAAATCGCCAGCGAGTATGCGGATCGAATTAAGGTGTGCAAGCTGGACATCGACGCCAATCAAGATACACCGCCGAAATATGGAATCCGTGGAATTCCGACCCTGATGCTGTTCAAAAACGGCGAAGTGGAGGCGACTAAAGTGGGGGCGTTGTCGAAATCGCAGTTGGCGGCTTTTCTGGACAGCAACATCTGAAGACTTCCACCTAAGAATCTCAACCTGAAAAAGGCCGGAAGCCGGATCAAAACCAGGCCTTGACGGGGTAACTCAAATAACTAAACTTGTGGGACAATGTAGCGACTACGAGCGCTGCACCCACCAGCCACTTTCGGTCCTCAATCGATAGCGGCAGCCAGTCTACTTCTACCCAATACAACTCAAGAGCCGTTCGTTCTTTCTTTTTTGCAACCTGCTGATTCGCTATATGACTATGAACCTTACTGACCTGAAACGTAAAGCCGTCGATGACCTCATCAACATGGCGCACGATATGGGCGTTGACAACCTCGGGCGCTCGCGCAAACAGGAAGTCATCGCCGCGATCGTTCGCAAACAAGCAAAAAACGGCGAAGATATTTTCGGAGAAGGAACCCTGGAAATTCTCCAGGATGGCTTCGGATTTCTGCGTTCACCAGACAGCTCATATCTGGCCGGACCCGACGATATCTACGTTTCTCCCAGTCAGATCCGTCGCTTCAATCTGCGCACCGGCGACAACATTGCTGGCAAAATCCGTCCGCCAAAGGACGGCGAACGCTACTTCGCGCTGTTGAAAGTAGATCAAATCAACTTCAGCGAGCCAAACTCCAAAAAACACGCGACCCTGTTCGAGAATCTGACCCCGCTGTTTCCCGACGAACGCATGGTTCTCGAACGCGGCAATGGCAGCACTGAAGATCTCACCGCCCGCGTCGTGGATCTCATCGCGCCGATCGGCAAAGGACAACGGGGGCTCATCGTCTCGCCGCCGAAGGCCGGAAAGACGCTGGTCTTACAGAACATCGCCAAGTCCATCGCAGCCAACAATCCTGAGATGGTGCTGATCGTGTTGCTCATCGACGAGCGGCCTGAAGAAGTCACCGAGATGAGCCGCATGGTGGCGGGCGAGGTGATCGCCAGTACTTTCGACGAGCCACCGTCACGCCACGTACAGGTGGCCGAGATGGTGATCGAAAAAGCCAAGCGGCTGGTCGAGCATAAACAGGACGTGGTCATTCTGCTCGACTCTATCACCCGTCTTGCCAGAGCCTACAACACCATCGTCCCGTCTTCGGGCAAGGTGCTTACCGGCGGCGTAGACGCCCACGCGCTGGAACGACCGAAGCGTTTCTTTGGTGCGGCTCGAAATGTTGAAGAGGGCGGCAGCCTGTCGATCATCGCAACAGCGCTGGTGGAAACCGGCTCGAAGATGGACGAGGTCATCTACGAGGAATTCAAGGGCACCGGCAATCAGGAATTGCATCTGGAGCGGAAGATCGCCGAGAAGCGGGTGTATCCCGCGATCAACATACGCCGATCCGCAACCCGCCGCGAAGAGCTGCTGATGGGCGAAGACGAGTTGGCACGGGTGTGGATTCTACGCAAATTGCTCCACGACATGGATGACATCGCGGCGATCGAATTCATGCTCGACAGGCTGAAAGAAACCAAGACCAACGAAGAGTTCTTCTCCCTCATGCGCGGTAAACAGACGACCTCACGCTAACCCTCCAGCCAGGAAACGGCTCTACGTTGCCTGAGTTCGCCTGTTCGGCATCGGCAGATCCAACATCGGCAGCGATTGTCCAAGATACTCACTACCGCGCTCTGGATCGCCAAGGGCACTGCACAACCGCCCCAGTTCCTGATAAACCTCTGAACTGCGTCGCAGACGCAGGCTCGCTTCGAGATACTCACGGGCCTTGTCCCATTGATGATTCATCAGACAGATTCGACCCAGGCTGAGCAACAGACTCGCATCGCTGGGGCGCTTTTTCAGCCAGCCCTCGGCCACGACCAGCTGCCGCGCGACATCGTTGGAGACGGTTTCGCCATACAGCTGAACCAGATCGCCGTCCCAGGTCTGTTCCAGCGCAGTGCGCAGGACCGATTCTGCTTCGCTCGCATCGCCCCGGGCGGTTAGAACGCGCGCATAGCTCTCCACCAGCTCGCCATCACGTTTGAGTTCTTTTGGTACCCGCTTCCAGGCTTCGGGCAGATCGGCATCCGTCGCCATCAGCGCGCAACGCCAGGCACGCTGCTGAAGTTCCGCCAGCGCTTTGGTCTCGAGAATCTTGTTCTTCCTCATGCTCGGAAGCAGCTCGATCAAGGACTCCCAGTCTTCGAGCTGTTCGTAGAGGCTCGCCAACATTGTCAGAACCTGGGGATGTCGCGGCGCCTCGGTCTTAAGGAGCAACACGGTTGCCAGGCATTGCTCCCATTGCTGCGCCGACATCTGCAGTTGGGCCTGGGTCAGCCCCACGGCGAATTTCGCGCCAGGCGTGGACTCGTGAGCCTGACGTAGCAGCTCGTCGCGGCCCTCGGCATCCCCCATCTCATGGGCGGCGCGCGCTGCATTCAGGTAGTTGATCAACGGCGAGGTGACACGCGATGCGGAGTCGACGAGCAGCCGGCGCGCCTTGGGCCAATCACCTTCGGCCATCAGCAGCAAACCCTGGATCCTCTGCAGACGAGCATTCCGGGATTTGCGCTCGCGATTCCAAGAACCAAGGTTGCCGCGACCAGCGGCAAATCGAACAAAGACAAATACGATGAGGCGAATAATGAAGTACACGCCGACCAGCAGCAGAACGGCAAACCAAAGGCTCGTTTCCAGCGCCACCTGGTCGTATGCGACCAGGACGTAACCCGGATCTCGAACTACCAGCGTTCCTACCAGCCCGCCCAGAACGACGGCGACGCCCACAACAATAAGCCCGATCTTCATCCGGCACCCCGGCGCGCCTTCAGCAACGCGGCCAACGATCCGGAAATGTCCGGCAGCTGCTGATCGAGCTGAACGCCAAGCAGCGAATCGAGTTCGGCAACGGCGCGCTGAACCTCGAGACTGTCTGAATCGAGAAATTCGCCCAGCCAATCCTGGGCGGTCGTGATGCTCTGCTCGTACACAGACTGTTGCCGGCGCAACGCGGCCAGCTGTGCCCGCTCCAACATCAGCCGCAGGTTGAGTTCGAGGTACACCGCCTCCTCCGGAGCCAACAACGGCTTGCGGGCGCCGTCGAAACGCCGCAGCTGTAAATAGCTGGATAGCTCGGCACCCAGGACCTCCCAGAAACCAAGCCCCTGGCCGGAGTCCGGTTGCGATGGGCGGGTCAGGTATTCGGGCAAATCCTGCGGAAGGTCCAGCAACATTCCCTTGGCCGCTTCGAGTCGAAGATAGATACCCTGGATATCGTTGCCGCGCACGCCGCTCAATGCGAGCATCTCGTCGGCCAGCCCGGCCCGAACCGGATAAAGCGCGAAGTCGTCGAGCTCGAGCAGGATTGCATCAGCCGCGCCAAGCAGCCTCACGGCCGCGTCCACATCACGTTCCATCAGCACCCGATGGTTAGCGATACGCAGGAGATATTCGACTTCAGCTAGCTTCCACTCACGCGGTGACGGTGGCGCCTGACTGGACGCATCGTTGAGCGCGGTGATCATCGCCTGCCGGGCTTCAGCAAGACCATCGCGTTGTTCGACCGCGAGAATCTCGAGGTTTTCAGTTTGGGCCTGTTTCAAATTACCGACCTCACTGGTCAGCGCCGGGAGCGCCCGTTCCAGACTGCCCACGCGGCCAAGCAAGCCATCCATGGGCCTGGTGTACACAAGCTCGTAGTACAGATACCCGGCTCCGGCTAACGCTGCCAGTCCCATCAGAAAGCCAAGGCTGGCCAGGACGCGGCCTTTCGCTTTTGGAGAAGACTCAACGGGTTTTTCTTCCGTTGAGGGAGAAACAACCCGGGTCGCCGCTTCGCTCTGATCTAGCGACTGTGAGTCCTGATCCATGGTCATCCGCACCTCGTAAACGCAGCCAGACCGGCGAGCAGCGCATCGGCATCGGCGCCAGCGCACGGGTACACCCTGCTGAAGCCGAGTAAGACACCCATGCTGGCGACCCGTCCCGAGGGGACGAAAACCGGTATATCCGCGCGCCCGCCCGCGGCGAACCATAACCGGGACATGAACTCGAATCCATCGCCGCTACCCACAGCGATTGCGTCGACATCGTCCAGCTCAACCCCCAGCCGATCGACGGCCTGGCGACGATATACGTTGAATTTCGAGGTGTTGGCGCCGTCGGCTTCCAACCCTCCAGCGAGCACATCGCGACCACCAATCCCGGCGACGATCAGTACCCGTCGGCCAGACGCATCGGCAAACTCCGGCATCGCGAGTAGGCCCTCCGAACTCGGCACCGCAGGCGTTCGGGACGAAACCCCAAGTTCACTCAGCCGCGCAGCGCTGCCCAAACCAATCGCAAATACCGCTACCGAGGACAGGTCGAATCCGGCATCCAGCAGACGGCTCACGCCGAAGCGCACCGCGTGCTCGGAAAGAAAAATGATGTCCGTGAAAGGCCCGCGTGGAGGCGGGTCGGGGAGCTGAGAGATCTTCGTCACCGGCGCCACCAGCGCCTGGTGACCGTGCTCGCGAATCGCTGAGGCCTGGCGATCGGCGCCAGGCTGGCTGCGGGTTATCCACACAAACACGTTAGCCGCCGGTACCCAACAGCTCTGCCGCACCCTGGGCGAGCAAGCTCCTGGACACCTGCTCACCGACAGCGACGGGATCCTCGCCCACTGCCTCTGCGCGCAGAACGCGTGTACCGTCCA
>JAYGEV010000072.1:0-4416 GCA_046582225.1 Pseudomonadales bacterium | reverse complement strand
CGAAAACGCCCGGCGCGAGCAATTCGATGGATGCGTTGCTGGCGCACCCTCCGATCGCGAGCGCGATGACAAGCGCCAGGGTTGTCAATTTTGGATCAACATGAACCATTGGGAAACCTGTTAGCTGCTGGTATCTGAACCGAGGCGCTTGACTAACGGGTACCACCAGACCCATCCAGACAACGCCCCGAAAAGCGTGACTGCCGCAATCGCAACCGCCAGCGACCCGCCGAGTCCGCTCACGTTGGCAAACACGTAACCGAATCCGATTCCAATGACAGCGCCGCCAGCCGCAAACGCCCAATGCGCCAGCCACGCTCTAGATTTCAAAAAGAACAGCACCGGCAGCAGCAATGCCTGAAAGCCGAGCATGAAGATCGGCAGGATGACTAAAACGGTGTAGTTGAAGATTTCCATCAGTTTGGATCAGACCGTTCAGGCCAGTACGAGCGAGTCCCATCGGCCTTGTTCGAACACGGTGATGGATCCGTTTGCAGGGTCGCGGAAATCATAGGCGACTCCGTTGTCCAGTGATATTCGGAACCATGCCTTGTCTACCACATCTGAACAACCCGCAAGCCAATCGAATACCGAGAGCACCGCGACGCCGTTGATCGAAAAGCGGCCGCGGTCGGGAAAGGTGCACTCGACTAATCGATCGTGGTAGCACCGATAGATGGTGCTACCAAACAGAATTTCCACCTCGCCGGTATAGTTTTCCGCGACTTTGTCCGGTTGTCCAAGGCGTTCGAGAATATCCTGCTCGGAACAGCCGAACACCATTCCATCCACGCAGTAGTGAGAGTGAATATCGGTCGACCGGGGCACGGCGCTCGATCAAAGCTCGTCGGCCGGTCTGGGTCGGAAGCTCTGCATGGCTTCGGCTGACTCAAAGCCGACAACATACTCGGCGGGTTCGGGACACCGGGCAGCGTGCAGGGTCCGGGGCGGAATGGTAATCAGATCACCGGGCCCCGCGGTCAGCAAGTCACCTGACGCGCCGTCCTTGGTCTCAAACGATCCCTTGAGTACGTAGATGGCCAGCCCGGTCTCATGCCAGTGGATGTTCTCCAGATCTCCGGACTCCATGGCACCATCCCGGGAGACAAGGTCGCGGGCGGCGATGTCGTTGACGGCGTCGGTTTTAGTGGTGAAATAGCCCTGGTCGACTGATACGCCCATGTTGTGCCGCTCTGTGTTCGTGTTGCGCAAATATACCATCGTCTGCGCGAACGGCTATCTAGGCGTCATCCACTATTGCTTCGGCTTCGATCTCAACCAGCCAATCGGGGTCGATAAGCCGTGAGACCTCCACCATGGTGCTCACGGGATTGATCTCGCGGAAGTAGTCACCGTGAACCGATCCAACCACCGACCAGTCTGTAATACGCGTGAGAAACATACGGGTTCGGATCACGTCCGCATAGGAAGCGCCGAGTTCGCCCAGGGACTCACCAATAATGTCGAAGCATCTTCTGGCCTGCACCGCAGGGTCTCCCACGCCGACGGTTTCGCCATCTTTGCCGATGGGTGCGGTGCCCGCTATGTGAATCACATTGCCGATCTTCGTCGCGCGACAGAAGCCGAACTGTGATTCGTATGGGCTTGCCGAAAATATCTGTTGCCGTTTGTTCATGCCTTCTGCGGTCTCGGTCAGGGTTTGATTTCGATGGGGGTGCCGATGTCGACGAGCTTCCAGATCTCATCCATCTCTTCATCGGTCACCGCCACGCAACCATCAGTCCAGTCGAAACGGGGATGGAGCGGGCCCATGCGCGAAACGGCGCTGCCCATCCCGTGAATCATGATCTCCCCGCCGGGATCCACGCCACGGGCGGCCGCTTGCCTGCGGTCCTCCTCGTTGGGATAGGAGATTCGCAGTGAAAGGTGGTAAGCACTGTCCGCGTTGCGGGCATCTATGGAATACACGCCCTCGGGGGTGCGCTCGTCGCCCTGTTGTAGCTTGTGTCCTGCCGGGCGCGCACCCAGAGCGACAGCGTAAATTCGAATCGGCTCGCCGTTTCGCTCCAGGGTGAGTGTGCGCGCAGACTTTGCAACCACCAGCCGATCCGCTTTGGCATTTCCTTGGGCGAATCCCGGAATGCTGAACAGCAGCGGTGCGAGGAACGCGATGAGTCGAACATGCCGCAACAGGTTGTCGGGGATCTGGTGTCCGCTGTCGGCCGAATGATGAGCGGCGTTACCCGAGGCGCAGTTTAGCCGCATGCGCCGCTCCGAGGGCGAAGAATCCCACGAGCGCTGATCCGAGCTCGATGATCGCAATGAGTGCCGCGCTGTCGATGAATTGAGTGCGCGCGCTCGCCGCGCTGCTGGGAAGGTGGGCGATGTTATCTGGAGAAACCAGTACGTAGTGGTGATATACGCCAAACATCAGCACGCCGACCATCGAAACGGCGACCAGGCAGGCGCCCAGAGCCGAAAAGCGAGTCCAGATCATCGCGGTGCCCACGATGGGTCCAGCGACAATCACCCCGTACACGAATACGTTCTTGAGTGTCGGAAGCTCTATCGCGAGGGTTGTGTGTGCATCCCCATGCCAGAGGATTGCGATCAGATGGACTAACACCAGTATCGTTAGCGCGATTTTCATGGGCAACCGGCTCGCGGGTTCGCCCAGCACGTAGCTCGATGGTTATGCGGAGGCATAGACTTTCTGCTCGCTTCGAAGCACCACGTGAGACACCTGCCCTTCGGGGCCCTCCAGTCTCAGCACGGTAAGTTTGAAATCATGAAACTTGTTGTAGGTATGACCCTGCCCCTCATGGGAAAAACTGCACGGTTCGCTGGCCTCGCATTCCTTGATTTCTACCAGCTCGAATGGACCCTTCGGGCCGAATCTACCGACAACGACCCAATCTTGCCAGGTCTCTGACACGCCGATCGCATCTACATCCGCGAAATGCTCGCCGATCCGACCGGAGCACGCGCTGAGAACCAGCCCGACGAGAAGGACGAGGTTTCTCACCGATGATTCACTTCTCACCGATGATTCACGTAGTGCGACCCTCTTCCAGCTGGGGCAGATCGTCGCCAGGATCGTACCAGCTGGCACCTTCTGATCTCCAGATATGAATCCGCGGCTTTGATCCGGGTTCACTGTCGAGACAGCCCATGCGAATGATCACGGCCGGTTTGTCGATCCACTCAGCGATGAGGTGTGAGCCGCAATTGGAACAGAAATGGCGGCGCTTGCCTGGCGAAGACTCAAAAAAGGACAGTAGATCTTCGCCCTGCAGCCAACGGAAGTTTTCACGCAACACCGGTGCGGTTGTGGCAAATGCGCTGCTGTGAGCTTTGCGGCACTTCCGGCAATGGCAATGCACGATCGGCGCGGCAAATTCGTCGGCCTCATAAACAATTTTTCCGCACAGACATGATCCTTGCATTGCTTTATCTCAGTTTGAATTCAAGTGAACGAAGCTTGCACCAACGGCACCGCCGCCGCAGGCGGCGCCCCTGATATCAACCTTCCTCGGGCGTAGCTTTGCAGGCGGAATTTATTGATAGCAGGGTCTGTTTGGTCTGATCGTATTCGCTTTGAGACATCGCGCCAGCTTCCAGAGCGCTTTGCAGATCAATCATCTGCTGTCCGATCGATACGGTTCCAAGGCTCATGTGGGTGTTGCCTTGATTCCAGCACCCCGAGAGCATGCATATGAAAGTGATTAACAATGCAGTTCTTAACATTACCAGAATTCCTGGGCTGCGCCTCACGAACCGCCGAAACGCTTCTCGGCTCTTGCCCGGGCTTTAGCTGCCTCCGTCTCGCGGTTCTTCGGTGGCGCCGTAGTGACAAGGGAATCGACCAGTTCATGTACGACCACAGCGACCTGCCGCACGGCACGCTCGAACGCGAGTTCGTTCGACATGGACGGCTTGGTTGATCCGCTGATCTTGCGGACAAATTGAACCGATGCGGCCAGAACTTCTTCATCGGTGGCCGGCGGTTCGAAGTTGTACAGGGTTTTGATATTTCTACACATGGATCTGTCCTGCGTTCGATAAAACCGTGGGCTTACGATTCATCATCTTCGCCACCGTCTCCACACAGCGAGCTGAGCGACATCAGTGCCTGCTTCAGCTCGGCGTGCTCATCGGCGGTAATGGCGTCTTCTTCCAGTGCGCGTTTCAGATCGATCATCTGCTGGCCAACGGATACATCGCCCAGGCGAATGCTTTGCGCGTTGTCGATGTTTCCGCATCCGGACAACAGCGCCGCCGCGCATGCAATGACTAGACATTTTAGAATCACTGTAGCCGCCACTTAGCGGACCCGAACAGGGCGCCGGCAATGTTACATCATCGTCAGGTGTTGCTGGGCTCCAGTACTTCCACGTGGTTTCCGTCTGGATCCCGGAATGAGACGACCAGCGCAAAGCCGTGATTGAAAGGTCC
>JAYGEV010000020.1:0-9565 GCA_046582225.1 Pseudomonadales bacterium | reverse complement strand
CTGCTCGGCGAACTGCCGCTTGGCGTCGAGGTGCTTCCGATATATCGGCAACACGAGGTTGTGAGCACTGCCATCGCCAACTTCATGCGCAACCTGATGCTTTCGGTTGTGACCGTGGTTGCCACGTTGTGCGTGTTCATGGGCTGGCGCGCTGGCACGGTGGTGGGCAGCGTGCTGCTGCTCACGGTGATGGGCACGATCTGTATCATGGCGTTCGCCGGCATCGAGCTGCAGCGGATCTCGCTGGGTGCACTGATGATTGCGATGGGAATGCTGGTGGATAATGCAATCGTCGTTGCAGAAGGCATGGTGATCGGCGTGAGACGCGGGCTGACGCCGGTGGAAGCGGCGGCGCAATCTGCCAGGCGCACTCAGTACGCGCTGTTGGGCGCCACCGTGATCGGGATCCTGGCGTTCGCGCCCATTGGTCTGTCCGACGATAAATCGGGTCATTTTCTACGCTCATTATTTCAGGTGGTCGGCATCTCACTGTTGCTGAGCTGGGTTCTCGCGATCACCGTGGTGCCGCTGCTGGGCAGCTACCTGCTGATTCAGAAAAAGGCGTCGAATGTGGACGAACTGTATTCCGGTTGGGGATACGTCCCCTATCGCAAGCTCATCGAGTTTGGTCTGCGCCGGTCGTGGTTCGTCGTTATGGTCATCATTGGAATAACGGTGGCGTGCGTCTGGGGATTTGGTTTCGTCAAACAGGGCTTTTTTCCATCCACCGGCACGCCGCAGTTTTTTGTCGACTACTACCTGCCCCAGGGTAGCGACATTCACACCACCGCTGCGCGCCTCGAGCATGTTGAGCGAGTCGCAAAACAATATTCCGAGGTCACCGACGTCACCAGCTTCATCGGTCGCGGGCCGACCCGCTATGGATCGATGATCAGACCGGAGCAGCCAAATCCGGCCTATGCACACGTGGTCGTGGCGGTGCAGGACATCGAATCGTTGGGTGTGGTAATGCGGCGTCTTGGCGATGACCTGGAGGCCACCTCGCTCGATGCGCAGCTGCAGATTCGTCGTTCTGAATTTACCCCAAGCGGTACCTCCAAGATCGAGGCGCGCCTGTCCGGGCCCGATGCGATGGTGTTGAGAACGCTGGCAGGAAAGATCCTCGACGTGTACCTGTCCCACGACCTCATCGATCGCAAGACCGACTGGCGGCAACCCGAGCTGCAGATCGTGCCGCGTTTCGATGAGACGCGCGCTCGGATTGCGGGAATCACTCGAGCGGATGTGTCCCAGGCGCTCGCACTGGCCACGCTCGGTGTGCAGATCGGTCTGTTTCGAGACGCGGACAAACTGCTGCCCATTGTCGCCCGCGCGCCGAGCAACGAGAGACTCGACGTCAGCGCGCTGCCGGACCGACTGGTCTGGAGCCCGGCTCAGCAGACTCATATTCCGATGTCGCAGATCGTTTCCCGTTTCGATCTGCTGCCGGAGGACAACACCATCTACCGGCGCAACCGGGTGCGTACGCTTAGCGCTCTGGCAAATGCACCCCTGGGACATAACGTCACCGAGACGTTCAATGAGATTCGCCACGATGTGGAAGCCATCGAAATGCCGGCGGGTTATCGGTTTGAGTGGGGTGGCGAATATGAATCGAGTCAGGATGCTCAGCGCCTGTTGCTGAGGAAGGTGCCGCTGACCTTCGGAATCATGCTGTTAATCACCATCCTGATGTTTGGCAAGCTGCGTCAACCGCTGGTCATCTGGTTGACGGTGCCGATGACGGTCTGCGGCGTGGTGATCAGCCTGCTGGCGACGGATCTTTCGTTCACGTTTCCATCCTTCCTCGGGTTTTTGAGCCTGTCGGGGATGTTGATCAAGAACTGCATCGTGCTCGTGGATGAAATCGACCAGCGAATGGCTGAGGGCAGGGCCGAGCTCGCGACCATCGCTGAGGCGTGCGTGAGCCGGTTGCGCCCAGTGATGTTGGCGGCAGGCACCACGATCGCCGGCATGTCGCCCCTGCTGGCGGATGCGTTCTTCCGCGAAATGGCCGTATGCATCATGGGTGGTCTTGCTTTTGCAACTTTGTTGACCCTGGTGGCCGTCCCGGTGTTCTACCGGATCGCATTCGCCCGGGAACTTGCCAGAGGTGAGCGGCGGGATATTAATCCGGCATCGGCAGCAGCCACCACTTGACATGCCCGAACACCCGCGCGACCCTTTTGCAAAGACATTTCGGAGTTAGTTATGGCCGAGGCGATTAAGGATCTCGATCCCGATACCATGTTGCGCTCACCTGGTTTGACCTATCAGGATCTGCTCGACCAGGACAGTCATCCGGTGCCCGATGTGCTGCGCCTGCAGTCTCCCAAGTATCTGGGGGACGCCGATATCCCCGTGGAGCGCTACATCTCCAAGGAGTGGTTTGAGCTCGAGGTCGAACGGCTGTGGCGCCGTGTCTGGCAGTTCGCGTGCCGCGAAGAGGATATTCCAGAGCCTGGCGATCACTATCGCTACGATATCGTCGGGTTGTCGTTCCTTGTCGTTCGTACCGAGACCGGCGAAATTAAAACCTACCCGAACGCGTGTCTGCATCGTGGTCGCATGCTGAAAGAGTTCGACGGCCGCGCCACCGAGCTGCGCTGCCCCTTTCACGGTTTTTGCTGGCACCTCGATGGATCTTTGAAGGACGTGCCGGCGCGATGGGATTTCCCGCACATCGAGGATTCGGAGTTTTCGCTACCGGAGATTCCGACCGATACCTGGGGGGGATTCGTATTCATCAATCCGGATCAGGACTGTGCGCCATTTGCCGATTTTATCAGCGACCTTGCGGGTCAGTTTGAGCGCTGGGACTTGAGCAAGCTTTACAAGCAGGCGCACGTCGCAAAAATCATGCCGGCTAACTGGAAGATCGCCCAGGAGGCGTTCTGCGAGGCGTATCACGTCAACGGCACGCATCCGCAGATCCTCAAGGCCATCGGCGACGTCAACAGCCAGGTCGATATCTGGGAAAACTGCGCGCGGGTGATCACGCCATCGCTCACGCCGAGCCCGCTGCTCGACTACGACCTGTCCGAACCAGACCTGCTGAGCGCGATGATGGATCTTCCGGACGGCTCCGATGGGCCGCCAATACCTGAAGGTATGTCAGCGCGAGCGTGGTTCGCCAACATGAGTCGCGAGACCACGCGCGCCGCGGCAGGGGATCTGGTCGATGAGTATTGCGATGCGGAAATGGTCGACAACCTCGACTATACGTTGTTTCCGAATTTCCACCCCTGGGGCGCTTTTAACAAGATCGTTTATCGTTTTCGGCCCAACGGGCTCGATCATCGATCGGCGATCATGGAGTGCATCATGCTCTCGCCCTTCCAGGGCGAGCGGCCGCCAGCTGCTGAGGTTCACTGGCTGAAAGAGGAAGAGCCGTGGTCCTCCGCGCTGGGCTTTCTGGGCAGGGTATTTGACCAGGACGCCTTCAATATGCCGAAGGTGCAGCTGGGTCTGGAGGCGACCTACAAACCTGGTTTTACGCTTTCCAACTATCAGGAGTCCAAGGTTCGCTGGCTGCACCACAAGCTGGCCGAGTGGGTGGAGGAAGCATCGTGAGCGGAACCAGGCACGCGTTTTCGGGCGCACTCTACGAACTGGATGCAGACGGAAATGTGGTGATCACGGATGGCGACCGGCAGGGCGTGTTCCGGTCCGACGGCCGCTGGATCTCCGGCGAGCTGCGGCAGGCTGATCCGCAGATGTGCAACTGGGTGTCGAACGTGCCCGGGCCCGCCACCGATGCGGACTCACACCTGAGCGCGTAGCTGGCCGCCAGCCGAGCGGCTAAATTCCGAGCGCGTCGAATGCCGCGCTCAACTCTTCATGGCGAGCGTCGACATCGGCCCTGATATGGGGCTGGGCAGGAATATAAAAAAGCCCCAGCTGCAACCCGCGCAACGCAACTTCAGCACACCGTTGCGTGGAAATGAACCGATCGCGAAGCGTCTGTTCGCTGGATGTGGAAAAGGTTGCACGCAGGCCCGGATCGTCTGGATTGCTTGCCAGCGCATCGAACGTCGACGACAACGCTTCGGTTAGTACAGGCCCCGGCATCAGCATGCTGACGCCCACGTTGCTGTCTGCGAGTTCGAAACGCAGCCACTCGGCGAGCGCGAGAAGCGCGTGTTTGGTGCTGCCATAGATACTCATGGCCAGATCTGCGTTGCCAGACGGCATGACCAGTGAATGTTCCGATCCAGTGAACATGATGTGCCCCGGTCGTCCCGCCGCGACCATCCGCGGCACGTAGCTCTGAGCGAGGTGAATGGCGGATTCGTAGTTGGTGGAAAACTGCTGATGGACACTGTCTACGGGCGTATCCAGCAGCCTGGTCATGGCGCCGGAGCCAGCGTTGCTGAAGACGATATCGACCGGGCCTTCGTTGGCCCAGATGTTGTCGAACAGTTCATCCACGGCGCCCCGATCGGTTGCATCGCAGCGTACTGACCGGATATCTCCCAGGGCTGATAGCGCTTCGACGGTCCGGGCGGCGACATCCACATCCAGATTGGTGATGATTACGCGGGCGCCCTGCTCCAGGCAGGCGCGGGCGAGACCCTTGCCGATGCCCCGCGCTCCGCCGGTGACCAGAACCGTCTTGTCGTTCACTGTGTTCATGCTGATTTGTTTCCGAAGAAAATATCGTCGAATTCACTCTGCGAATTGGTTTTTGGGAACATCCCCTGGGGCGTCGATTTCCCCAGAAACGCGCACAACGGTTCCCATCCCTCGCGCACATCGAAAATGAGCAGGCGCTCGGAATCGATGGTTGCCCGTACCTCTGCGGTGTGTCGATCGAACATTGCCACGGCATGATCGGCGTCATCCAGCTCGCCTTGCAGCGCTGCCTTGACCACCAGTTCAGTGCCGAGGTTCCGGCCATTGGGATCGTTGGCCATGTTCTGCCGGATGATCCTCAAGGTTGTGTTGGAGATGCTGTGATACCACGCCAACGGATCACGCACCGTGAGTACCACTTTGGCATCGGGGTAGAGGTCTGCGAGCTCTCGATAAAAGTGACACACCGGCCAGTCTACTCCGGCCTGATAACCCTGCAGCAGCGAATCGAAATCCACCGGCTCACCGAGCGCGGCCGCCATCCAGCCAGTGACCTGGTCGGGGTTGTTGATCACCTCGATCATGTGATGACACTTAACGTATCCCAGTTGCTCGAGTGCCGCCTTGAGCGACAGGGTCCCGGTGCGCCCGTAGCCGGCGCCGATGACGGATAGCGGCATGCGAGATCTGCTCTGCGTTTTTTCATAGCATGCGCGAGTGCACGCGCGATGTCATCGCTATGCTGCGCGACTTGAGATCTCTCGGGCCAGCCTTGGGCCCAGTGCCTCGCGCGCCTTTGCCAGGTCGAAGTGCGTCTGCAGATTTACCCAGAACTCTGCTGACATGTCGAAATAGATCCCGAACCGCAGCGCGCTATCCGGCGTAATGCTGCGAATACCTTTGACGATCTCGTTGATACGACGCGCCGGAACGCGAATGTCTTTGGCCAGGCGGTACTGGCTTAGGTCCAGTGGTTGCAGAAAGTCGAGGAGAAGTATCTGTCCTGGATGAATCAATCCGATTTGTCGTTTTCCCGCCATACTCAATTCTCTAGTGGTAGTCCAGAATTTCGACGTCGTAGGCACCGTTGTCCCACCTGAAACAAATACGATACTGCCGATTTACCCTAATGCTGTGTTGACCGCGCCGGTTGCCTCTCAATGTTTCGAGGTGATTTCCGGGTGGCACCCCCAGATCCGCCAGGTGCTGCGCCGCGTGTAATTGCTGAAGCTTGCGCAGCGCCACCCGTTGAATCGAAAGTGGCCATTTCCTCGAACGAATGCCCTGTTCGAACAGGGCCCAGACTTCATTATCCTTGTAGGTTTCGATCACGAGGCTTTTAGTATACTGATTGATAGTAACGTATGGCGTTATTAACGTAAAGCGTTACTACGATACTGGAAAAGAAGGTCGCGCACTACGGGCAACTGGTTATTCAAGCTGTGAGAGACCTCATGTGCCGGTGTAGACCGGTTTGCGCTTTTCCAGAAACGCCAGCATCCCTTCTTTGGCGTCGTTGGTATTCGAACATAGAAGCTGATTACGGTTTTCGATGGCCATCGCGGCCTCGAGACCGGCCGCATCGACGGCCATGTTCAGCCCCTCCTTGGTCAGCCGCAGCCCCATCGGAGAGGTCGTCAGCATTTCTTCGATGTACGGCGCGGCTGCGTTGCTGAGTTCTGCATCGGCTACCACCTCGGAAACCAGTCCCGTGGCCAGCGCGCGTTGGGCATTGATGAAGCGACCCGTCAACATCAGCTCCGAAGCGATTGAAGTTCCAACCAGCCGTGGCAGGAAGTAGCTTGAGCCCATGTCGCAGGCCGACAGACCGATGCGGATAAATGCGGCATTCATGCGCGCGCTTTCGCCCGCGATGCGGATGTCTGAGGCGAGTGCGAATGCGAAACCGCCACCACACGCGGGGCCGTGCACCAGCGAGATGATCGGCTGCGGGCAGCGGCGCATGCGGATGTAGACCTCAGCGAGGTATCCCTGGAAACCCATGCCGGCGCCGAATTTTTTGTGCTCCTCTTCTTCCAAGGATCCGGCCTGCTTGATATCCAGACCGGCGCTGAACGCTCGGCCGGCCCCTTTCAGAACCACGATTCGAGTTTCCTCGTTCTCAAACAGGCTGCCGAAATAGTCGCGAAGATCGGTCACCATGGGGGTGTTGATGGCGTTGAGTGATTCGGGTCGGTTCAGCGTCACCCAGTCGACCTGACCTTTCTTCTCGACGATGATCGTTTCAAATTCTGTTGCGCCCATGTGTGCTCCTTCGCAGATTGTGTTGTTCGGCTTGATTGTATAGCGAACCCCTCTCGCGTAATAAATCGGGCGCAATAAATCGCGCGTAATAAATGGTAATGTCGGGGTATCTTGAGCTTAAGGGGGAAATTATGATTCGCGGGATACACCATGTCGCTGTTTCCACACCGGATCTGGATCGCATCGTAAATTTCTATGTCGATGTGATGGGCGCAGAGACGGTCTACGAGGGAGGCTGGTCGCAAGGCTCGGACATAATCGATGAAATTGTTGGCTTGAAAAATTCATCGTGTCGCCAGGCAATGCTCAAGCTTGGAAACGCTTACCTCGAGTTCTTCGAGTACCAAACACCGACACCGCGCCCGGGCGATCCCCAGCGGCCGGCCTGCGATCATGGCTATACACATTTCTGCATCGACGTAACCGACATCGACAGCGAATACAAACGGCTGATGGAAGCCGGCGTGAAGTTCAACTGTGCGCCGCCGGACTTTGGCGGTGGACCTATTCGCGCGACCTACGGCAGAGATCCGGATGGCAACCTGATAGAAATTCAGGAGATTCTGCAGACCGACCACGACTTTTATCTTGCCGGATGGGCGGGCCAGTGATGTTGAACCGACAAAACAACCCAAATACAGTTCTCGCAACCCTGCTGCGCGCAGGATTGATATCAATAACACTATCCATGGGAGGATTCGCAATGGCGGAATCGGCACCGGTTTCGGAGCAGTCGGCTGGAGCCGACACGGCAGGTGGGGCAGCGGCCATTGCCCGACAGGAGATCGAGTACCTGCGTCGCTGGTACGCCAAGGCAACCGATCTGTTTGGGGTGAACACGGCGGAATCCATCGCGGAAGGTAACAAAATCTATCGCCGTATCTTCACTGCTGATGCGCGGATTCAGACTTCGGGTTCAGGCTCGCAGCCACTTGAAGCCGCGGGTCCTGATGGGTGGGCGAAAGTTGCCAATACCGCACTCAAGGACTACGTGGCCACCCAGCATCTCATCGGCACCCAACTGGTCGATATTGAAGAGTTGAACCTCGGCGAAGACGGGGCGATCGTCAGCGGCGAGGCGTCTATGACCAGCTATCTGCAGGCCTGGCATGCCGGCACCGAAGACGTCTTCGTGTTCATCGGCACCTACAAAGACAAGGTTCGCTACACTCCGGGGATCGGCTGGCAGATATACGACATGAACCTGGTGCAGGTGTCGGGAGAAACGCGCCCCATTGGCGGCCCGCGAACCGATCCGCTCGGGGAATGATCGACATATTGTATACAAAGGGCTAATCGACGGGTCGTTTCAGCGAAGCCTGTGCGGCGCGTATGTGGCTGCGCATGATGGCTTCTGCCCATAGTCCGTCGCGGGCGACCAGGGCGCTTAGAAGTTCCTGGTGGTGGTGATGTGACTCGGCGATCCGCTCCAGAGTAAACGTTGCGGCGGTGCGAACCTGAAGCGCCTGCTCAACCAGCCTGCTGAGCATGCTCTGCAGTCGAGCGCTGCCCGAGGCCTCCCAGATCGATGCGTGGACCACGGTATTCAGCCGCAGAAATTCGCTGATCTTGGCCGGCAGGGGTTTCCTGCTTATCAGCACCACGTCCATCTCTTCGATGGACGTCCGTATTTTATCTAATTGATTCAATGAGATATGTTCAGCCGCTCGCGCCGCTGCGTAGCCTTCGAGCAGTGCGCGCAGCGCAAAAAGATCATCGACGTCATCGGCCGGCCATTCTTTTACACGTGCACCCTGATTGCGTTGAATCGTGATCAGGTCGTCTGCTGCGAGTCGATTCAACGCTGATCTCACCGGCGTGCGACTGACCCCGCAAAAGGCAACCAGGTCTGACTCTCTGAGGTGATCGCCGGGCGCGAACTCACCAGACAGTATCGCTTGTCTGACTCTTTCGTAGGCGATCTCTACGGCGCGTGACATGGCAATACACACGATTGTGGACAATGAACCGGTTGGTATCATATCCGGACCAATGTATACAATCTATATTGGCTTGGGTAACATTAGCCTGAGTTGCGCGGTCTGCAGCCAGGGCGGCCAACGTCAATTCTCTCTGCATCCGGGGATCCGTTATGAATCGATCAACTTACTGCGTGGCTTCGGCTTTGATTTCGGCTGCCGTTGGCATGCCCGTGGTGGGACACGCCCAGAGCGATGGGCTTGTCATTGAAGAAGTGCTGGTCACTGCGCGCAGGCGCGCGGAAAGCATCCAGGATGTTCCGGGGTCGGTGACCGCGATTACGCAATCCACCATCGACATCCGCGCCTGTATCCAGGGCGATAACTGGGCGGTCATTGGGTTTGCCCGCAACATCACCGACGAGAAATATCTGGAGGAGGTGATTCCCGCGCCTGAATTCGGCGGTACGTTCGACCATCCGGGCGCGAGGCGCCGATATGGTGTTGAAGTGAGCTATCGCTTTTAGCGGTGGCCGATCAAATTACCACGGGTCCCCGCCCCACCGGTGCGGGGACCGGCTGCACCCCGGAATATCGTTTGTATGACCGACATCAGTAAACCCCTGGAAGGCGTCCGCCTGCTCGACCTGACCCACATGCTGTCAGGGCCTTACGCCGGGATGATTCTGGCGGATCTCGGTTGCGACACGGTGAAGGTGGAGCCACCGGGTACCGGCGAAGGCACGCGGCGGTTGCTGGAGGATGACCCGAACAATTCGTTCAAAGGCATGGGGGCCTATTTTTTC
>JAYGEV010000574.1:0-4985 GCA_046582225.1 Pseudomonadales bacterium | reverse complement strand
CGACTTGCGGCGCGATGTGGATTTCGGTCTTCCGTTGCGAGCCCACATGGGTGACGAACGACGACAAGTCGGCAGACGCAGATCTTCGGATGTTGCATTCGCCTGACAGCGATAGCGTTAGGCTTTCAGAACCCGCAACAGGTCCTCGAGTTCAACGATCATCTGCTTGACCAGCAGCTTGAACTGAGTCTGGTCCTGCTTGGCATCGTCACCAGTGAGGCGCCGACGCGCACCGCCGATGGTAAATCCCTGATCGTAAAGCAGCCCGCGAATCTGACGAATAATGATTACGTCCTGGCGCTGGTAGTAACGCCGGTTGCCGCGCCGCTTGACCGGCTTGAGCTGCGGAAACTCCTGCTCCCAGTATCTCAGCACGTGAGGTTTTACCTCACATAGGACGCTGACTTCGCCGATGGTGAAGTATCGTTTCCCCGGAATTGGGGGCAGTTCATCACTCTGGCTCGGATCCAGCATACGCTTCTACTCGTGCTTTCAGCTTCCGACCCGGGCGAAAAGTGACAACCCGACGTGCGGTGATCGGAATTTCTTCTCCGGTTTTTGGATTGCGACCCGGCCGTTCCGCCTTTTCGCGAAGACCGAAGTTTCCGAAGCCGGAAATTTTGACCTGTCTGTTGCGCTCCAGCGAAACTTGGACTTCACCGAAAAACATTTCGACAATTTCCTTCGCTTCCCGTTTGTTGAGCCCCAGTTCGTCAAACAATCGGTCCGCCATCTGCGCCTTTGTTAGAGCAGCCACTTAAAAGAGCCTCCCTGTTATTGTCGCGCCGGTGTGCCGGTTCCTATTTCTACAACTTCAACGCAATCTGGCGCCCACCCCTCGTGCCAGTGCGTCTACGGCTTTGCCTGTATAGTTGCCAATGTCCTCCTCTGTAAGGGTGGCGGATGCATCCTGAAACGTCAACCCCACCCCCAGACTTTTTTCATTAGAATCAATGCCTTTGCCCTGATATACATCAAACAATCTGAAGTCCACCAGAATCTCTCCCAGGGCCTTGCGCAATATGCCTTCCACTTGCGCCGCGGTAACAGCCTCATTCAATACCACCGCCAGATCCCGGCGTACGCTCGGATATCTGGACAATCGCCGATGCTGATGTTTTGCCCGGCTGAGCGCCACCGCACCATCGAGCTCGAACACGAATACCCCGCCCGCCACATCCAGAGCGCGTTCGATCTCGGGATGCAGGCGGCCAAAACGCCCGACAATCTCGGAGTCGAGCAGCACAGATCCGGCCTGGCCGGGGTGGAACACGGGATCGCTGCGTTTTTCGTAGCGAACCTGATCACCGATCCAGCCAATCAAACGCTCAACGTCCCCCTTCAGGTCGAAAAAGTCGACGTCATCGTCAGGCTGATTCCAGCTCTCGGGAAAGCGTTTCCCCCACAACAGCCCACCGAGCATCAGCTTCTGGTTCACGACATCCCCAGGTGTGAAGCTCAAGCCCAATTCAAAAAGCCGCAATCGATCCTGCTGACGCGCAACGTTGAATCGCAGTGCATCGATCAATCCCGGCAGCAGGTTCACGCGCATCACCGATTGCTCGGTGGACATGGGATTGGCCAACGCCAGCGCATCCACGCCTGGCGCCAGCATATCCTGAACCCTCGGGTCGACAAAACTGTAGCTGATCGCCTCGTGATAGCCCATGGACGCCAGCTGTATTTTCAATTCGCTCGCAGGCAACGTCTGCCGCGGAACGCGGCGCAGCTTGAGATCGGTAACGGGTCGACGAATCGGAATATTGTCGTAGCCAAAGATCCGACAGACTTCTTCCACCAGATCGGCTTCGCAGGTGATGTCGAATCGATGGCTGGGCGCCTTAATTTTCCACGTCACTCCGTCCGCCCCGTCCTCACGATTTAACACCTCGAAATCGAGACGTTGCATCGCTCCGTCCACTTCAGCGGCGTCGATCGGTGTACCTACGAGTGTGTTCAACCGAGCCTGGCGAACGCTGACCTCCGCCGCGACCGGCAACGCGTTCGCATCAACCACCTCGCTCACCGGACCGGGCCGGCCACCCACGATGCTCAGCAACAGTTGCGTCGCGCGCTCAATGGCAGTGCGCTGCAGGTTGAAATCCACACCCCGCTCGTAGCGATGGGAAGCATCGGTGTGAAGTCCGAAACGGCGCGCTGTGCCAGAGATTGCCAGCGGCGAGAAGAACGCGCTCTCCAGGAATATGTCTGTTGTGTCCGCTTGCACCCCACTTCGTTCACCACCCATCACGCCGGCAATGGCTACTGGCCCGTCACCGTCGGTAATCAGCAGGGTTGTTTCGTCGAGTTCGATCTGCTGCCCATCCAGCAGCGTAAGCGTGTCGTCGGATCTTGCGCGCCGAACCACGATCTTGTCAGCAAGCCGCTTCAGATCAAAAGCGTGCATTGGCTGACCAATCTCCAACATGACGAAATTGGTCACATCCACAATCGGATCGATGCTACGCAGACCGCAGCGACGAAGCTTCTCCGTGAGCCACAGCGGGCTCGGCCTGGATGTGTCGACACCCCTGATCACCCGGCCGAGGTACCGTGGGCAACCGCTCGAATCTTCCAGTTCCACGGCAAAGATGTCGTCAATCACGGCATCTACCGCCATCACCTCGCGGGTCTCCACGCTGAGGTTATTGAGCACTCCAACCTCGCGAGCGAGACCACGCACGCTCAAGCAATCACCACGATTGGGCGTCAAATCGAGATCGACGATGACGTCGTCCAGCAGCAGCGCCTCGCGCAGGTCTTTGCCGACCTGATCAGCGAGGTCCAGCTCGATGATTCCGTCCTGGTCATCACCAAGTTCAAGCTCCGCCATGCTGCACAGCATGCCATTGGATTCAACGTCTCTGAGAGTAACCTTCCTGATCCTGAAGTTTTCCGGCAGCGTTGCTCCAACGGGTGCAAAGGCGCTGGTCATGCCCGGCCGAACGTTGGGTGCACCGCAAACCACCTGATAGGTGTCGGCGCCGTCGCTAACCTGACACACCGAAAGTTTGTCTGCCTCCGGGTGCCTGGTAACCGACACGATTTCAGCCACGATAACGCCTGAAAAATCACCCGCGACCGATGAGGCCCCATCAACCTCAAGTCCCGCCATTGTCAGCTGCTCGAGCAGCTCATCTCGAGAGATGGCCGGATCCACCCATTCGCGCAGCCATGCTTCACTGAATTTCATGACGACCCCTTAGTCGAACTGCTCAAGGAAGCGCAGATCATTCTCAAAGAACATTCGCAAGTCGTCTACCCCGTACAGCATCATCGCCAATCGATCCACACCCATGCCGAACGCAAATCCGGAAAACTCCTCGCTGTCGATTCCCGACATCTCGAGCACCCTGGGGTGAACCAGCCCACAGCCCAGCATTTCCACCCAGCCGGTCTGGCTGCAGACGCGGCATCCCTGACCAAGGCAATGCACGCACTGCACATCGGCTTCTGCCGATGGTTCGGTGAACGGAAAGTAAGATGGGCGGAATCGGACTTCAAGGTCCCGCTCGAAGAAGTTCTGAATGAACTCCACAACCGTGCCTTTCAGATCGGCGAAACTGATGCCGCGATCCACGACAAGGCCTTCGACCTGATGAAACATTGGCGTGTGGGTGAGATCCGAATCACGTCGATAAACGCGCCCCGGGCAGATTACCCGAATAGGCGGCGCCTGCTCTTCCATTACATGCACCTGGGCCGGCGAAGTGTGTGTTCTGAGCAACATACCATCGCCAAAATAGAAGGTGTCGTGCATCGCCCGGGCCGGATGGTGTTCAGGAATGTTCAGCGCAGCGAAGTTGTGATAGTCGTCTTCGATTTCCAGACCCGAGACCACGTCGTAGCCCGCACCCATGAAAATATCCTCGATGCGCTGCATGGCCTGCGTCACCGGGTGCAACCCACCGCGGCCCTGAGCGCGTCCGGGTAGCGTCACATCAAGGCTTTCCCGGGCAAGCGAAGCTGCCAGCTGCTGCGCGCCCAAGGCTGTCTTGCGCTCGGTGATCCACCCCTGTACCTGCTGTTTGGCTTCGTTGATTGCGGCGCCCGCGGCGGGACGCTCGCTCGCATCGAGCCCCCCCAGAGACTTCAACCGTGCCGTGAGTTCACCTTTCTTACCGAGAAAGCGCACGCGAACGGTATCCAGTGCACGCTCATCAGCGGCCTCGGCGACAGCATTTTGTGCATCCTGCAGTATGTTCTTCAGGTCCATCTCAATCCCATACGAAAAAAGGGAAGTACCGTTGCCAGTCCCTTCCCTTTTTTATTCACGCCACATTTTATTGACGCCACAACGCGATGTCCTTAAGAAGACGGTTGTACTCTCGAGACTTCTCGATCCGCTCTTGGATCGTAGTTACGCCGCTTCGGCCAGCGCCTCTTTAGCGTGCCCGGCCAGCACCGCGAAGGCTTCCTTCTCGTGCATGGCAAGGTCTGCTAAAACCTTTCGATCAACCTCAATCGCCGCCTTCTTGAGACCCGCGATCAATCGACTGTATGACATATTGTGCAGCCGCGCAGCTGCATTGATGCGCACAATCCAAAGCGCGCGGAATTGCCGCTTGCGCTGACGACGGTCCCGATACGCGTACTGACCAGCTTTTATCACCGCCTGCTTGGCGACCTTGAACGTGCGGCTTCGCGCCCCGTAGTAACCTTTGGCCTGCTTTAAAACCTTTTTCCGGCGCGCTCGAGAAGCAACACCTTTTCTGACTCGTGGCATTGGTTATCTCCTAACGTGCTTTCTTGGGGAGCAATCGCCTGATCCGCGGCGTATCCGCAGCAGACACATCGTGCAGCCCGCGTAGCTGGCGCTTTCGTTTTGGCTTCATCTTCGTCAGGATATGATTTCGAAACGCCTTACGGTGTTTGAAACCTTTCGCAGTACGACGGAACCGTTTTGCCGCACCGCGACTCGTTTTGAGCTTCGGCATGATTCTTTAAACTCGCAATTATCTGTTCGTAAACGTCTATTTCTTTTT
>JAYGEV010000563.1:0-6596 GCA_046582225.1 Pseudomonadales bacterium | reverse complement strand
TTCATCGTGCACGAACCCAGCGGGTAGAACTGGGTGTCTATGGAAAAATTGTTGACCGACAGATTGGTGTAGTGCCGCACTACCTGAAGCTCCGAAACCTCCGGCAACGCTGCCGGAGCCTTGCGCAGAAACTCTTCGGGTATGTCGTCCAGCGCGTTATCGAGAGGCGGCGGGCGCTGCGCGCTGGCACCACGTGTGGGAGCGCTCAATTCGAAAATCGTGGTTTGCAGCTGGCTCAGGGTCATGCGCCTAACACCTTCTCGAGCGCAGCTGCGTACGCGTCGATTTCGCTCGCGGTGCGCTTTTCCGTTGCGCAGACCAGCAGATCATTGCTCATGTCCGGAAAGTAATGACCGAGTCCGAGACCTCCGAGAATTCCATGGTCCAGCAGCTCAGCCACAACCTCGGTCGCGTCCCTGCCGAGCGTTAACACGTGCTCATGAAAAAAGGCGCCGGGAAATCGTTCGCTCACGCCATCGATCCGGGTCAGCCGAGTGACCAGATCACGGGTATTTGCATGGCAGCGTTCGGCTACCCGGGCGAGACCTATCGGCCCCAGCAGACTCATGTGAATTGTTGCGGCCGTGACCAGCAAACCCTGATTTGTACAGATGTTAGAGGTGGCTTTGCCGCGCCGGATGTGCTGCTCGCGAGCCTGCAGCGTCAACGTGAAACCGCGACGCCCTTCGAGGTCTTCGGTACGGCCAACAATGCGCCCTGGAAGCTGGCGAACCAGCTTGATACGAGTGCACATGAAACCGAATGACGGCCCGCCCGAGGCCATCGGAATGCCGAGCGGCTGACCCTCGCCACAGGCGATATCTGCACCGGCAGAACCCCAGTCTCCCGGCGCCTTGAGCACCGCCAGGGTCATCGGGTTGACCACCGCGATAACCAGCGCTCCGCGCTCGGCGGCCCAATCGGTAATCGCATCAGCGTTTTCTAAAAGGCCAAAAAAGTTGGGCTGCTGGACGACCACCGCGGCAACCTCAGCGGGTCCGTCCGATCTCAACGCGTCGATGTCGATGACGCCGTTGTGATCAAGGGCCATGGGAAGAAAATCGACTCCCTGATTGCGGCAGATGTTGTGTGCCGCATCGCGAAAGTGGGGATGCAACGATTCCGGTAACAGGACGGTTCTTGTGCTCGCTTTCTTGTTACCCCGCAACGCCATGAGCACCGCTTCGCCCAAACCCGAGGCACCGTCGTAAACGGAGGCGTTGGAAACGTCCATGCCGGTCAGATTCGACAGCATCGACTGGTATTCGTAGATGAGCTGCAGCGTTCCCTGACTGGCCTCGGCCTGGTAGGGCGTATACGCGGTCATGAACTCGCCGCGCGTCGTTAGATCCCATACCGCAGCGGGAATGTGGTGGTCATAGCAACCGGCGCCCAGAAAACACACTCCCGCTGAATCCGCGGCCGCTCGAGACTCCAGCGCGCGCAGCATCTCCATTTCGCTGATGCCCGCAGGTACCGCATCGAGCTCACCCGCACGCAGGCTCATGGGTATTTCGTCAAACAAGTCGGCGATGCCGGTTACGCCGATCTCCGACAACATAACCTGCACCTCGTCCGCGGTATGCGGGATGAAGGGCATTTGCGTGCTCCGTTAGCTAGATCGTTTACGGCTCGTCGTTCTCACACGCGTCTGCATAGGCTTGCGCATCGAGCAGATCTTCGAGCTCGGTTATGTCGTCCGGCTGGACCTTGAAGAACCAGCCATCGCCGTATGGATCCTGGTTGACCGTCTCCGGGGCATCATCGAGCACCGCGTTTACCGCGATCACGTTGCCAGTCACAGGCGCGTAGATATCTGAGGCAGCCTTCACCGATTCCACTACCGCAGCTTCTTCACCGGCCGACACCCGCTGAACCGGCTCGGGGTGCTCGACGTAAACCACATCACCCAGAGCATCTTGAGCATGATCGGAGATACCGACGCTAACCGTTCCGTCTTCCTCCAATCGCGCCCATTCATGCGTAGACGCGTACCTAAGCTCCTGTGGAAACTCACTCATTCTCTCTCACTCGGACTTACTCGAAGACTTGCCTGCCGCGCCGCACGAAGGGCGGTTTGACAATCCGTGCCGGCAGCAGCTTGCCTCGTACCTCGACTTCACAGGTTCCCTTGGCCTCTGTGGGCAACCGTGCCAGAGCAATACTGTAACCCAACGTCGGCGAAAATATACCACTGGTGACGCTGCCTTCTCCGCATTGGGTCACCACCCGCTGACCACTACGGATCACGCCTTTGGTTTCCAGCACGATGCCGGTCAGCTTTGCCACCAGACCCGAAGAACGTTGCGACTGTAACGCCTCGCGGCCTATGAAGTCCCGACTTCCAGGCGCCCAGCTGACCGTCCAACCCAGATTCGACAACAGCGGCGAAACCGATTCGTCCATGTCCTGACCGTAAAGGTTCAAACCGGCTTCCAGGCGCAGGGTGTCTCGTGCGCCAAGTCCGGCCGGTCGCACGCCAGCGGCTGCCAGGTCCTGCCACAACGTGCGCGCCAGTTCGCCGGGGACAAGCACCTCTACGCCATCTTCACCGGTGTAGCCGGTATGAGCGATCATCATCTCTCCTCGCTCCACGGCACTGAACGCGGGAAGCGCGTCGATCCCGGTATCGGGCACCACGGAGCGAAACAGCGACAGCGCTTCGGGTCCCTGCACTGCAACCATCGCCAGATCCCGCTCGGTCAGGTTGAGCTCTTCGAGGTTGTGAGCGCTGAGCCATTCCAGCACCTTCGAGCGGGTCCCGGCATTGGCGACCAGACGAAATCCTTCGTCGCGGCGATAGACGATCAGGTCGTCAATCACGCCACCCGACTCATTGAGCATGACGCCGTAGAGCGCTTGCCCCGGCGCGTCGAGTTTGCCCACATCGTTGGCGACGAGTCTGCGCAGATACGCAAGGCTGCCAGGACCATTCACATCCACGACGGTCATGTGCGACACATCGAACATGCCACAGTGCTCACGCACCGCATGATGTTCAGCCAGTTGCGAGCCATAGTGCAGCGGCATCTCCCAGCCGGCAAAGTCCACCAATCTGGCGCCATGGGCGACATGTTCGTCATAAAGGGGGGTTCGGCTGGCCATCCGTTAACCATCGGCGTGAACGCGGTGGCGCATTGTAAGCCCGGCGCCGAAAAATCCCAGCGACGCGCTCCGATTTACCAGCGCCTGGCGACCGGACCCAGGCCGAGCGCCTCTTTGATCAGCTGGCGTTTGAGAGGGCCGGCGCTGTTCAACCAGTCCACGCCGGTGTTTCGCAACCATTGTGACCACGGGCCCGAACCCGCATAAGCGCGTCGAAAGCCGGTCATGAGAGAGATCATCATCTGTGATCGGGCGCGTCGCTGGCGGGCAAACCTCCGCCACATTCCAGGAGACCCCGGATCCAACCCCTGCGGCATTGCGGCCAGGTCGTCCAGCAGATCACGCGCGTCTTCAAATCCGACGTTAGCCCCGAGCCCGGCCAGCGGATGCAAAACCCTCGCGGCATCCCCGACGATCAACACCCTGGGCGTCGGGTTAAAACTCTCCACTAGCATCTGACTTAACGGAAATACGAATCTCTCATCGACCGCAGTCACGTTTCCGAGCCGCGCTTCCAGACAAGCCTGGATCTCGGCGCAGAATTCTTCTTCAGTCAATGCAAGCCGCTGCTCGGCCCTCGCCGGCGGCTGGGACCAGACCACCGATGACAGGTGCGTATCATTGCTGGGTAGCAGCGCCAGTGGTCCATCGATGAGAAAACGCTGCAACGCGACCCCGTGGTGGCCGAGCTCGGTGCGTACCACGGTGGCCAGCGCATGATGTCCGGTGGGCGTCTGCCTGGTCGCAACCTTCAACGCCTCGCGCACCCGAGAACGCGCGCCGTCGGCGCCAACCAGCAGACGTGCCCACAAGTCACGGCCTGCGATTCTCACCACCACACAGGATTCATTGACCGACACCTCCTCCACCGCGGCGCCGGTCTCGAGCGTCACGTTGCTCATCTGTGAGAGCGCTTCCCACAACGCGCAAAGCACTTCGCTGGATTCGACAATCCATCCGAGTTCGTCCCTGCCGACCTCGCGCGCCTGGAACTCGATAGCGCGGGTCCCGCGCTCCTCCCAGACCTGCATCGCGCTATAAGGTGCGGCATGCAGATCACCCCAGATCCCCACCTGCTCAAGCAGCTCGCGAGATGCCGGCGACACAGCCACGTTGCGGATATCCATGCCGAGCACGCCCTGTTGGATTTGCGGCCGCGATCGATCGATGAGCGTCACCTCGCGCCGCGTCTGCGCGATTCCCAGCGCGATCAACGATCCCACCAGCCCGCCACCAACCACGACGATCTCAGCCACGAGCGCCGCGACCCATCTCTCGGACAATGTCGTCAACGGCTTTGGGCGCGGTGTCGGTGAGCACCTCGCAGCCATCGCTGGTCATCACCACGTCGTCCTCGATGCGAATACCGATGCCTCGCCAGCGCGGAGGCAGATGGGCGGTCGTTTCGTCGTCGGGTATGTAGATGCCGGGCTCAATGGTCAGCACCATGCCCGGTTGTAATCCACGCCAGGCCCCGTCTACGCGATAGTCGCCTACATCATGAACATCGCTGCCGAGCCAGTGCGAGGATCGGTGCGGGCAAAACGTTTGATAGGCTTCCTCGGCGATGAGTTCGTGGACATCCCCCTGCAGCAGATTAAGTGAGACAAGCCCTTCGACCATGACCATCAGCGCCCTCTGGTGCGGTTCGATGAAGTTCACACCAGGTCTGCACATGTCTATGGCCTGGCGATTGGCTTCCAGCACCACTTCATAAAGGGCCTGCTGGGAGAGCGAGAAAGAACCACTCACCGGGATGGTTCGAGTAACGTCGGCCGCATAGTGGTGGAGTTCGCAACCAGCGTCGATGAGCACCAGGTCGCCTTTTTTCAAAACCGCTGAGTTCTGAACGTAGTGCAGCGTGCACGCGTTGTTGCCACTACCAACAATGCACGGATAGGCCGGGGTTCGCGCTCCGTTAACCATGAACTCGTGGATCAGCTCGGCCTCAAGCTGGGTCTCGGTCAGTCCCGGCTCGCAGCGGGCCATGACCCGCTTGTGTGCGTCGCAGGTGATGCGCGCGGCTTCACGCATGATCCGCAGCTCAGCGGCGGACTTGTACAAGCGCTGCTCGTGCAACAAGTGCTTCAACGCGACGAACTCACCCGGCGGGACTGCACCCCCGGCCTCACGCGCACGGATGGTGGTCACCCATTGCATGAGCTTGTTATCAAACTCCGGATACTCCCCCAAGGTGATATAGATGCGCTCGCGGCCTTCCAGCATTCCCGGCAGTATTTCTTCGATATCGTTTACTGGAAATGCGTCGTCAACATTCAGTCCCTTAACTGCCCGCTCGGGACCGACGCGCTCGCCATCGTAGCGTTCAACCCGCGGCTCCCGTTCACGGCAAAATAATATGACCTCGCCGTGCTTTCTGCCGGGTGCGAGCACCAGCACCGCGTCGGGCTCTGAAAACCCGGTCAGGTAGTAGAAGTCACTGTCCTGGCGGAACGGGTATTCAGTGTCGCGGTTGCGAAAACGCTGGCTTGCGGCCGGCAAAACCGCGATGGAGCCTTCGGCCATCAGGCTCATCAACGCGCGGCGACGGCGCTGATATTCTATGGCGGTGATCGGCAGTTTGACGGTCATTGCGTAGGAGATTGCGTGACAACACTTCGAACGAGCAGCACTCCAACTTTGACGAACTCTCGTATCTGCATGTAATCGGCCTCCGCAGTATCGATGCCCGCTGGCGAGCCAGACTCACCGGTCTGCTCATCTGTCACGCCTGTGCGCGCAGCTGCGCCCACATCGATCTCGGTGACGGCCGACAGGTCGTCAACTATCTCCTGAATTTCATCTGGCATCGCGGCAAACGAATTCAAACCGCGCGCCGCGCCGCCCGCGCCCAGACCGGCAAGAAAACCTGCACACCATTCGGCCAGGGCCGTCAGGCGCAGATCCAGGTCTGCATCGTCTTCAGGCAGCAAGGGCGCGAAGCTCATATCTTGCGCCTCTAACGATTCGACACTGGCGCTGACAAATGCCTCAACGTTGAACTCGTCGGTCAACGCATCCACACCGACCAGGTCGATCAGTTCCTGCAGATGGAAGCCGTCTTCCTGCCATACGGCGAGCCCGCACACTACGCCGTGAATCTCTGCAACGGAGAGTGTATCCGCCGCGTTCAGAGCAAGAGCTGTGAGATCCGCCATTGGTGTTCGATCGGGATTGCCCGGCAACAAGTTCATGAGGAAGGCCCGTATCCTAACAGAAGTTCAATGCTTCACATGCCCGACCATTCAGAGCAAACTGTTGAGCCATAAAAGCAAGCAACTTGGGTGTCAGCCATGGCTGAAGGCGAGTGGACGGGGCTGGAGGACAAGGTCGATGAACTCATCGATCTATGTGGCGTGCTCACCAAGGAAAATCGGGCGCTGCGCGCCCAGCAACAGACCTGGACCACCGCACGGGCAAAGCTCATCGAAAAAAATGAGCTCGCCAAAAGCCGGGTCGAGTCCATGATCGTTCGGCTCAAGGCGCTTGAG
>JAYGEV010000520.1:0-1943 GCA_046582225.1 Pseudomonadales bacterium | reverse complement strand
CCATGACTTCGTAGGTCAGCCCCTCCATCCAGTTCTCCATCCCCGCAGCCTCCCGCGCGGCAGCCAGAGAGCCGCCGCGACTTCATCGGGTACCGGCGGTTCCAAATCGATGGGTGAGTGCGAATGCCGCGCACCCCGCCGTACCGGTGAGACCTGCATCATACCGTGCATTGCGCCGGCCTTCTTTTTCTCGATCTGTGGTGGTGGGCCTTCTCGATGATCTCGACGCACCCACCGCGCCGAAGTGCCTCCCGTCTGTGGCCGCCGAAATCGGCGAACGTTATGTTGCGAGAGCGACAAGCGTTTCAGCCCCGGCGGCAAGGTGCCGCCGAGAGCTTTGCGCAGATCCTTTGGAGGCGAGATGACCACCGCAAACTTCACGGGAAGCTGTCTTTGTGGTGAAGTTCGCTTCGAGCTAACGCGAGAGCCAGTTTGGGCCGTCAATTGCCACTGCTCGCGCTGCCGCAAGACCAGTGGGGCTGCATTCGCGTCCAACTTGTTTGTTCCGTACGACGCCCTCCGTTACACCCAGGGTGAGGATCACCTGCGGTCGTACAAACCCCCTGAAGCCGAGCGGTTCACTCACGTCTTCTGCAATCGCTGTGGCTCAACTCTACCGTTCGCCAGCGCAACCCGAGGTGTCGTGGGAGTTCCTATGGGAAGCCTTGACGACGATCCTCGCTACAGCCCGCGAGCCCACATCCACGTCGAATCAAGAGCCCCGTGGTTCGAGATCACCGATGGCCTCCCGCAGCACCCTACTGGCCCTGGATCTGGAGAGGACGCGGAAAAGTAACCACGCCCGCTGCCTAACAACCCGCGCAGCGGAGCGGTCTATTTTCCGTATCCTTTTGTCGCCGTGACCGACACCCGGAAAAAGCAGTTCGATCGCGAGGGGTATTGTGTTCTCGAGAACGTGCTCGGGAACGCACAGCTCGAGATGCTGCGCGAAGAGTGTCGGTTACTCGTTGCGGAGACCGATTTCAACATGGCGGCCGCCGGCGAGACCGTTCGCGACATCAACCACAAGGGCAAGCGTTATTTCATCTCCAAGCGGCACACCGACCGGCCACGCCTTCGGGAATTTCTCTTCGGTGAACCCATGGCGGAGATCTGCCGGTCATTGATCGGCGACAATGTCTGGCTCTTTAACGAGCAGTTCGTGGTGAAGTCAGCGGGAGTGGGCATGCCCTTCTCATGGCATCAAGATTCGGGCTACATCGACCGCGAGTGTCCCCACAAGCCCTACCTGAGTCTCTGGTGTGCCCTCGACGATGTCGACGAAGAGAACGGCACGGTCTATGTCCTGCCGTTTTCACGCGCTCCTGTCACGTCGCGGACCGATCATTCGACAGAGCCCGGGACCAACGATCTCGTCGGCTACAGAGGAAACGACGCCGGTGAAGCGGTGATCATGTCAGCAGGCAGTATCGCAGCTTTCACCAGCGTGACGTTCCACCGCAGCGGCGCCAATACAACACGCGAGTCCCGGCGTGTTTTTCTGGCACAGTACTCCGTGGAGCCGATCATCGATCCGCGCAATAATCGGCTCTGGGCTCTGGCGACACCATTGCTGGAAAATGGCGAGCGCGTGACGAGCTGAGGTTCCCGTCCCCGAACCCACCACCGCGCTTCTCCTCACCCTCGGGCTCGCGGGGTTGGGGTTGAGGCGGCGCCACTAGCCCCGTAACCGCGCTGTGTTGGCCCTTGAGCCTTCATTCCCATAAATCCCCGCATTCGTGGGATACTCCGTGGGCGGATTGAATGCTGGAGCTGCGATTCCGATGATGCGCTGTCTACGCCTGTGCCTGCTGCTCGTGGCCGCGACCTTGCTGGTCGCGCCGGTTGCGGCGCTGGCTGACGATGGGTCGATCGTCTCGTGGGGGTATGACTCCGATGGTCAAGTTTCCAACACGCCCGCCGGCACCCACTACACGGCTGTA
>JAYGEV010000486.1:0-9158 GCA_046582225.1 Pseudomonadales bacterium | reverse complement strand
CTCGGCAGGGAAGTCCGCTACGACGGCACTTCTGCCGGGGCATCTTTTCCACACACGTTGCTCGATGGTCTGCTTGAGTATCGAGGCATCTGTCCGGAAGTGGCCATTGGTATGGGTACGCCGCGTCGCCCCATTCGGTTGGTTGGTAGCGTTGAACAGCCGCGAGTTGTTGGAGCCTGCGATCCCGCGCTGGAGGTGACCGACGCGCTGAGCCAATACGGAACCACGATCGCGGTTTCGCTGACCGACGTGGTCGGCTATGTCTTCATGCAGAAATCCCCCAGCTGCGGTCTGTATCGGGTGAAGGTTCACCGACTTGGGGGCGCTGGAGGAAACAGTGTGCCGCTTCGGCGCGGTCGAGGCGCTCATGCGGCGGCCATCGTTGCTGCAGTGCCGAATCTGCCGGTGGAAGAAAACTGCAGGCTGCATGACCGGGTTCTGCGGGATAATTTCATGATCCGGGTGTTTGCCTACGCACATTGGCAGAGGTGTTTCGGCAAGACCGCAGCCGGTAATTCGGCGCGCCTGGTCGAATTCCACCGTCGCTACGAATACCTGCTCATGGCTCACAGCGTTTCGCATTATCAGAAAACTGTGAGGCTGCTGGATGATCCCACCCTGGACCCGATCGAGAAAGCCGCCGTGTACGCCGGGTTGCTGATGAACGGACTGGCAACGCCGGCTACGCGCACTGGTCATGCAGGCGTCCTGTCGCGTGTGCAGCACCACCTCAACGAGCACATGAATGAACGCAACCGCCGCAAACTCGCGCGGCTGGTTGCTGGCTATCGACGTTGCGAGCAGGCGCTTGAGGCGCCGCTGGCGCTGATCCGGCGGCATCTGAGCGAGAACCCTGACGAGTATCTGAGCAACCAGATCTACCTGGATCCGTACCCTGGATACCACGGATTGCTTTGCAGCTGAGCGCTCGATAGCCACCCTGCGAGGTCGTGTACTTTGGTATCCTCATAGTGATTACCAGGCAAGGGAAGGGCGTGATGAACCGGGATTACGACGTGATAGTGGTTGGATCGGGCGCAGCCGGGCTTTCAGCCGCGGTTTCCGCCGCTGAAGCGGGCGCCAGCGTGCTGATTGTGGAAGCCGATACCCAGGTTGGCGGATCTTCGCGCCTGAGCGGCGGGCATTTCTATGCGGCCGGAACAAGTATTCAACGCGAAGCCGGGATCGAGGACGATACCGCTGAAGCCATGTTCGAGCATTACATGACCCTCAATCAGTGGATGGTGGAACCCTCGGTAGTACGCCGCTACTGTGAGTTGTCGGCACCCACGTTCGAATGGTTGCGAGAACACGGTGTCGAGTTCTCCTCGAAAACTCTTTATGAGTCAGGGGTCGGTCCCGTTCCGCGCGGGCACCCACCCGAAGGCGGTGGGGAAGCCGTGGTTCAGGCGCTCGATGCGCAACGTTCCGCCAAAGGCGTCGACATTGTCATGGACTCTCGCGTAGATGAGTTGCTGCGTGACGATGCTGGAGGCGTGGTAGGAATTCGAATTGGGAATGACGACGCGAGTTGCGGCGCCGTTGTGATGGCGGCCGGCGGATTTGGCGCCAACCCGAGCATGTATGCCGAGCACTATCCCGATGCGGCGACCGCCGGCAACTGGTCCTGGTACATCGGCAGTCCGATGGCGCGCGGCGATGGGCTCAAGCTCGGCCAGGCTGCAGGTGCGGCGTTGGATGGACACAATCGGGGGCTGCTGCTGGTTACCCCGGGTTTTTCCCGTGATCTGGAAGTCCTGCTGCCTGGATGGCTGATCCTCGTCAATCAGGAAGGCCGACGTTTCACCGATGAGACGGCGCCCTATACCGTGCTGGGGGGTCTGATTCAGCATCAAGGTGGCAGAGCGTTCGCGGTGTTCGACGAGGCCGCCCGCCAAGGCGCCCGGCGCAGTCCTGTTTCCCAGGCGTACTGGGTCGACGAAATCCTGGAGCAAAAATCCGAAGATGGCACCATCGTCCGCGCAGATACGCTTGAAGATCTGGCCGCCAGGGTCGAGGTTCACCCGGCCGGACTGATCGGCACCGTGGAGCGATACAACGCGGATTGCGAACGGGGCGAGGACTCTGCATTTTTTAAGAACCCCGCCACCGGAATGCGCGTGATTGAGAAACCCCCTTTCTATGCGGTGGAGGTGCGTCCGGCGATCGTCTGCTGGACGGGTACCGGATTGCGGATCAACGCCGACGCATGCGTGGTCGGAACGGACGAACGTGCGATTTCAGGTCTGTATGCCGCCGGCGAGACGGTGGGGTCACTCCACGGCGACCGCTATATCGGCGGCGGTGGATCATTCGGACCCTGCGTCGTGTTCGGCAAGCTTGCCGGAGAGCGCGCTGCGCTGTATGCGGCCGAACTCGGGTAAAGACCGCGGGCTGTTGATCAGGCGGGCCTGGGCTGCAGTTTAGCCAGTTCCTTACTCGACTCCTGCAGCCCCTGCTGGGTGTACAGATCGTAATAATGGCCGCGCTCGGCCATTAACTCGGCGTGAGAGCCCACCTCGGTTATCCGTCCGGCTTCGACCACGACGATGCGGGTGGCGTTGCGGATCGTCGACAGACGGTGTGCGATAACGATCGCGATTCTGCCGGCCAGCACGTTGGTCATGCCCTGCTGGATGTGTTGTTCGGTCTCGGTGTCCACCGATGAGGTCGCCTCGTCCATGATCAGAATCTGTGGGTCTGCCAGAACCGCCCTGGCGAACGAGACGAGTTGTTTCTGCCCACCGGAAAGCCGGCTGCCACCTTCGCCTGCTTCTGTCGCATAGCCGGCGTCAAACGCCATGATGAATTCATGCGCGCCTGCAAGTTTTGCAGCCTCGATCACTTCGTCGTCGCTCGCGACCAGGTTTCCATAGCGAATATTGGCAAGAATCGAGCCGCTGAATACGTGGGCGTTCTGCAGCACCATGCCGAGATTTGACTGCAGCCAGTGCAGGCTTCGGTTGCGGTAGTCCAGACCGTCAACGAGCACCTGACCGCTGGTGGGTTCGTAAAACCGGCAGATGACGTTCACCAGGGTGCTTTTTCCGCCACCGGTCGGGCCAACAATGGCGAGAGTCTCACCCCGGCGAATGGTCAGATCGATGTCGGTCAGGACCGGGTTTGCTGGATCGTAAGCGAAGCCGACATGGCGCAGCTCAATTTCGTGGATCTCGGCAGCGCCGCCGTCGGGTGCGTAGTTGATTCGTTCGGGAGCGTCCGAATTTCGCTCCAGCGCGTCGATGACGGAGGGTGAATCCTTGATCGCGGGATCTGCTTCAATCAGGCTCAGAATGCGTTCGGCAGAAGCCTGGGCCGTCTGCATCTCGGCGAACCAGTGCCCGAGCTGTTCGATGGGATCGAAGAAGTGTCGAGTGTAGGCCATGAACGCTACCAGCGTGCCGATGGCAATGGCGTTGCCGAGTAATTCCATACCACCCATGGCCAGCGCAAGCCCGGTGGCGAGGCTCGCCAGGGTGACCACGATGGGGAGGTATACGGCTGCCTGGGTCAGGTTCAATACCGATGATGCGTACATCGTCTGGGTCAGCTTCTGAAACTCGTTGAGATTGGCCTGTTCGCGCACGAAAGCCTTGCTCGTGAGCACGCCCATGATCGCCTCGTTGTAGGAACCTGTTATTCGCGAGTTCGTTGCGCGAACCTTGCGTGCGCTTGTCAGAATACGACGTTGAAACTTCGCCGAAACCCAGCCGAGAATCGGCAGGATCGACAGTACGACGAGGGCAAGCTTCAGGTTCATCACCAGCATCACGATGGCGATGCCGATCATCATCGTCGTTCCCCATACCAGATCCAGAAATCCCCACGCGAGTATGTTGGAGAGCCGCTCGCAGTCCGACGTCATGCGCGCCATCAACCAGCCGACCGGGCGATAGTCGTAGAATGAGAAGGACAGACGCTGCAGATTTTCAAAGCCGTCGCGACGGATGTCGTGACTCACATGGGTGCGGATTTTCCCGCCCATCCAGATGAAACCACCAATCGACATGCAGATCACGGCCGTGCAGGCTGCGTAGGCCACGATATAAGGCCATACCGAAAAGCTGCCGCCGGTTTGAAATGCCACGTCCACATCGTCGACGACCCATTTGGTAATCAACGGATAACTCACTTCTGCGGCCGCAGTGGTAAACGCAAAAATGCCAAGCCAGGTCAGATCCCGGGGGTAGCGCTTCACGTAAACGAACAGCTTTCGCCACAAGCCGAAGTTCATGCGTTTGGCAAGGGCGGCTTCGTTGAATCCATCGTCGAAATTTTCGTCGTCGTAGTTATCCATGGCTCTCCTCCGTGGCCGCCACGTCTTTCCTGATCGACGCATCCAACGCACCTTGAATGTCGCACAGTGTCCGATAGGGCCCTACTTCGCTGGCTAGCGTCGCGTGGTCACCGAGTTGCACCATGCGGCCCTCGTTGAGGACCATGATGCGATCGGCATGCATAACCGATGACAAACGGTGCGCAATGATCAGCGTGGTCTGGCGGCCCTTGCGGCGCTCCAATGCAGTCAGAATCTGCTGCTCGGTGCCGGTATCGACGGCCGACAACGAATCATCGAGGACCAGCACCGGTGGATCTTTCAGCAGCGCCCGGGCCAAAGCCAAGCGCTGGCGCTGGCCGCCCGACAAGGTCACGCCACGCTCTCCGACCATGGATTCGAATCCGTCCGCAAAACCGACAATCGAATCGTGAATCGCGGCGTCCTGACACGCTTCAACGAGTTCGGCGTGCGGTGCGCTGGGCCTGCCAACGGCGAGATTCTCACGAATGCTGCGCGAGTACAGGAAAGGGTCCTGCAGGACGACGCCGATCTGTGCGCGTAGCCATTGACGATCGAGTTCGCGAATTTCGCGTCCGTCGAGCTTCACCGAGCCGCGTTGGTAGGGGTACATGCGCAACAGCACTCGAATCAGGCTGGACTTACCAGAACCTGGCGGCCCGACGATGGCCAAAGATTCGCCGGGCCGTATCTCGACAGAAATGTCGCGCAGCACCGGTTGCCCCGACTCGTAGGCGAACTCGAGATTTTCGACGCGAATCTCGCCACGAGCGCGACCCTGCCCCGGGGTGACCCCGGGATGCTCGCGTTCCTGAGTGAGAATCTCGTCGATCCGGCCCAGCGACACCACTGCTTTGCCGGTGTCGGTCAATACCCGGCCAAGTTGCCGGACAGGCCAGATCACCATTGAGACCATGGTGATGAATTCGAACAGCGTTCCGACTGTTATCAGGCCGTCCAGAACGAACAGGGCGCCGGCGATCAGTACAATACCGATCTGTGACATCGCGAACAGATCACTGGTGCTCCAGTAAATTCCCATGAGCCGGATCAACCGATAGTTGTTGTTACGGAACTCGGCGTTTCGCGCCGCAAACTTTTCGATCTCATAGCCCTGACGGGCGAACGCGCGCACCACTCGAATACCTGTGAGATTTTCCTGCAGCGTCGCCGTCATCGCCGCTTCGGACTCGTCGGTAATCTGAAACACGTCCTTGACCCTGGAAAAGAATATGTACGCGCCGATCGCAAGAAACGGCATCAGACACAGTGACAGAGCGGCGAGCGTGGGCTCAAGCCAGACCAGAATTGGTGCTACGCACACGAGCAGCATGATCGCGCGGCCGATCTCCACAACATCGCTGGCGAGAAAGACTCGCAGCGTCTCGACGTCCGAGCTTGAGCGCTGAACCAGATCGCCGGTGTCTGCGGTGTCGTAATACGCAGCGGGAAGGTCGTGCAGCCGCTGGTATACCTGCTCACGCAGGTCTCGAACGATGGACTCGGAGGCGACCGCTGCAAACCTTCCGCGAACGAACAGAAATGCACCGCCAATCGCGGTCATCAACAATGCTGCGAACGCAGCGACCCACAGGTAGACAGAGTATGGCGAGTCGCCCGCAATGCTGCTCGACAACCACAGCAGAATCGGAGTCGCGTATTCGAAATCCTGTTTTGAGATTACGTCTATGGCTGATCCGCTCAACAGGACGGGGCCGAATATGAAGATGTTCGTGAGCCCCATAGCCACGATCGCCCCGGCGTAACGCAAACGCTGGCCCTGGGTAATCTGCCAAAGTGTTTTCTGTCTTGTTGCTATCATCTAACGTATATCCTGCTGACCAATGCTTGGATCCGACCTGATTGGGACGGAATTGGCTGACGGAGCACGTCGAGCAGATTCGAATAGAGGGTAGCTTGAGTGAAAGAATCCGCTCGGTGGTGAGCGGGTTCCTGTTTGCTGATCTAACTCAAACCAGGGACGAGCTCACCGTGCGAAGGCGATGTCTCCGTAACGGAAACGTGCCGGTTGAGGTGTTGTCCACTGCATATCGGCCCCCTGGATTGAGATGCAAGCTCAGCGGGTGCGAAGCTTACACGGATTCAGTTGGCCGATTCAACGAATTTGTTGATGAATTCCGCCGCGGGACAGCCTGATGCGTTGGCCATACAATCGCTGATATGTCTGCACACGCGCAACGACAACAACGTGCACAACGGTTGCTGGAGATACTGCAGCTGGAAGCCATCGAGCAGAATCTGTTTCGCGGCCTGAATGAGGTGAGTGGCGATTTCCGTCTGTTCGGAGGCCAGGTGCTCGCGCAGTCATTGCGTGCCGCCTACCGCACGGTTGAAGATCGAGCCGCGCATTCTGCATACGGGTATTTCATGTGCGCGGGAAATGTGGCAAAGCCGGTTCTATACGAAGTGGACCGGATTCGAGATGGTCGGAGCTTTACCACGCGTAGCGTTGTGGCGATCCAGGACGGTGAAGCCATTTTCAGCTTAAGCGTATCTTTCCAGATACCGGAGAGTGGCTTCGAGCATGCCCACTCAATGCCCAACATACCGCCACCGGGCGAGCTGGAAGATGACCTGAATACCGTTGCCCGGTTCAATTCGCAACGCTCCGATGCGATGCAGATACCCGATCGGCCGCGACCCTTCGAAATGCGTTCTGTGTTTCCGCCCGGCAGCGCGCAGTGGCAGCAGGAACGCTACTGGAACCCGGTTTGGATACGGTTTAGCGCTGCTGTCGAACGCGGCGACGATGCATTGGCCAGATCGCTGCTGGCGTACGCATCGGACATGGGCATGGTTTCGACCGCGTTGCTGCCGCACATGGGGTCGTTCGCGCGCTCCGAGGTTCAGATTGGACCACGCGCTGTGGATTCATCGTCCGATCGCGATTGATGACTGGTTGCTGTTTCACAAACGCACCAGTATGGCCAGTGGGGCCCGCGGGCTGGTCCATGGGGAATTCTTTACCCAGGAAGGTGTGCTGGTAGCTTCTGTGACGCAGGAGGGATTGGTCCGGCCACGTCGCGAGGGTCAATCCGCTCCGATCGCGAAGTAGTCGACCTCGCGTACTGAGAAACGCAGATCCAACGCACCGGTCAGCAGCGCCAGGGCGGCGCTCTGGTTGCTGGGCAGTGGAATATGGGTGGCGTCTACGCGCAGCTGATTCCAGGTTGGGTCCACCGATTGCCAGACGCCGTCCACCGAAACTTCGTTCCAGGCATGAAAAGCGAATGCGGGGGCTCCGCTGTTGTCATAGGCGAGCCCGAACACGGTCCGCGCGGGGATCTTCAAACTGCGGGCCAGGGTCGTGAACAGGTCCGCAAACTCCGTGCAGTCACCGATCCGGCGATCAAGAAGGGCAAGCACCGGTTGCGATGGCGCGTCGGGCTGGTAGGTGAGATATCGGTGTACATAGCTGTTTAACGCCGCGACTCGATCCTTGGTGTCGACAAGGTTGCCCACGGCTTCACGGGCCAGCAGGACGACACGTCGGCTGGAGATCGGAAACTCAAGGGTCTCTTCGAGACTGTCGCTATGAGGTTCCAGCGCAGAAAGCGGATTCGCATTCAGGGTCAGTATCCAGTCGTTTCCCTGGGGTACCAGGTTCGACCACAAATTTGACATGAGCACAGCGGCTTCGTCGATGTCGTGAACACCGAGAACCAACTGCTCGATTCGAGTGTGGTCGGACAGTGGCCGGTCGGCGGGTATGTAGTAGCTGGCGGTTTGCAGTGCGCTGCGTGGTCCCAATGCCTGCTCCCGACTGCTGCGTTTGAGCGTGAACAATCCCGACATTTCGAGCGTCACCGGGACGTAGCTGCGGTCGAGTTGGATAGACGTGTAGTCGAAAGGAGCGGGGTTCTCCACCCGGTAACCGGTTTTGTTGTGATCGATTATTCTGAACTTTCTGGCAATGACATCCTGACGTGTGAAATCCAGGGTCGGCACCGTTTTGACCGCTCCCACGCGAGGGGCTTCGAGCCGCAGCCAGGTTTCGAAAGACACGTAGTCGTCGAGGGAGTACGCCCAATCCAGCTTCCTGCGGTGATTCGGTTCGGCGTTTCCGTTGGAGTAGAAGGTAGCCTCATAGCCGTCAGTTCGGCGGGCGATGGCGACGGTTTCCTCGCGGTCACGTTGCTTGTTTCGATGCAGAGCCAAACGAAGCTGGTATGGAGGGTTGGTATCGAAGACCAGTTCGTCGACCATGGTCACCGGATCCCCGCGGGTGAGTGCGAAGCGCAGTTCGCTGGCGAACAACCATCGCCCGGAGCGATCGCGTAGCGCGCGGGTATGCAGATACCCGACCCGCTGATCTCCGAACTCGAGCTCATACCAGCGCTCGCCCAGCAGCTTTTCTACGCTTTGGACGGCCGGTGGGGCAAGTTGTGCGAGGAGATAGATCAGCGCGCCCAACAACGCACATCCTCCGCTCCCGATTAACAAACGTAACGGCAACTCGTTGTCTCATATCGCTCTCGAGGAGATTGTAGCAGCTAGTATTGCGCTAACTCGGCTCAGAACAGGGATGTTCGGGGATCGGGATGTTCGGGCTAAAATACGCGGCCTTTGATGCTGGTGATATTGCAGATGGCTTCGGAACCTACGGACTTCATTCGACAACGCATCGAGGCAGACCTCGCTGCAGGGACGGTGAAAGGTGGGGTGGTAACGCGATTCCCCCCGGAGCCCAACGGCTATCTGCATATCGGACATGCCAAATCCATCTGCCTGAATTTTGGTATCGCCGAAGAATATGGCGGGCACACGTATTTACGATTCGACGACACCAACCCGCTCAAAGAAAGTGACGAATACGTTGCGGCCATTCAGGAGGACGTCG
>JAYGEV010000354.1:0-11748 GCA_046582225.1 Pseudomonadales bacterium | reverse complement strand
ATGTTCGGACTAACGCTCACGCCGCGCACCTGTTCAATGTCACCGCGAGTCACCGGTTGCTTGTATGCCACCAGCGCAAGCGTTTCCAGCAGGGCGCGGGAATACCGCGGCGGTTTTTCGTCCCACAGCCGGCTCACCCATTCGCTGACCTCCCGGCCCACCTGATACCGATACCCACTGGCGACCCGTTTCAACTGATATCCCCGCCCCTCTGCCAGCGCTTCAAGCTGATTGAGGCACTCACGGATTTGCGCCCGACCCTGATCCGGGTGGAGTTCACCTCGTACGAACATCTTAACAAGTCGGTCTACGGAAACCGGCTCGCCGGCCGCGAGCAGTGCGCCATCGATGATGGATCTCAGCTTGTCGTCGTCAATCAAATCGGCCATTGGCTCATTCTCCGGCTGCGCGTACGTAGATTGGTGCGTACGGTCCGTTCTGGACGAAGTCCAGCATCGATTCACGTATCAATTCCATCAGCGCGAGAAAACTCACGACCACACCCCGGCGCCCTTCCTCCACGGTGAACAGATCAACAAAGGGCACAAAGTCATCCGCTTCATTCACCCGGGCGAGAATATCCGTCATGCGCTCGCGCACGGACAAGGCTTCCAGTGGCACCGAATGGCGTTGAAACATCTCCGCACGCTGCAGAACCCGGGCAAGAGACACCAGCACCTCCTTGAGATCGACCTCAGGGTCGGCATGCTGCCGGACCATCTCCGGACGCTGCGCGCGCCCGGGCAGCAGATCCCGCTCCATGCGTGGCAGTGCGTTCAATCCCTCCGCGGCGGTCTTGATCTGCTCGTATTCCTGCAGGCGGCGGATGAGTTCCGCGCGCGGGTCCTCTTCGTCGTTCTCCGCGCGGACCGGACGCGGCAACAGCATGCGTGATTTGATCTCGGCGAGCATCGCCGCCATCAACAGGTATTCGCCGGCAAGCTCGAGTTGCATCGCACCCATCAACTCGATATAGCTCATGTACTGGGCGGTGATCTCGGCCACTTTGATGCTGAGGATATCCAGGTTCTCGCGGCGGATCAGGTAGAGCAGCAAATCCAGTGGGCCTTCGAAGGTTTCGAGAAAAACCTCCAACGCATCCGGCGGAATATACAGGTCGGTCGGCAGCTCGGTAACGGCCTCTCCACCCACCAGCGCAAGCGTTCCGCCGGCCTTCTCGCGCAACGCCACCAGCCGCGGTCGGCCTTCGATTTCATTGCTCATCTGTGCGATATCCCGATAGCGGCGCGAACGTCTTCCAACGTTTCACGGGCGACGTCACGGGCTTTTTCCGAACCCTCGACGAGAATGGAGTGGACCAGATCAGGATCGTCCTCGAACGGCTGTGCTCGTTCGCGCATGGTTTCCTGCTCCGCGTTGATGGCATCGATGAGCGGCTGCTTACAATCGATGCAGCCAATGCCCGCGCTGGTACAACCTTCGGTGACCCAGCTGCGTAGGTTATCGTCAGAGTATATCTCGTGGAGCGCAAAGACGGGACACTTGGCCGGATCTCCCGGGTCGCTGCGACGTACTCGGGCCGGATCGGTTCTCATGGTACGTATTTTCTTGTCGACACTGTCTGGCGCTTCCCGCAGAGCGATCGTGTTCTGGTAAGACTTCGACATCTTCTCACCATCCAGGCCGGGCACTCTGGCTGCATCGTTCAACAACGCCTGAGGCTCGGGCAGAATGATTCGCCCGCTTCCTTCGAGATAGCCAAACAAACGCTCCTGGTCACCGATGGACAAATTCGCCTGCTCGGCCAGCAATGCTCGTGCCCGCTCGAGCGCCTCGGTATCGCCCCGTTCGACATAGCCTCTACGCAAATTCTTGTACAGTCGGCCCGCCTTCCGGCCCATCTTCGAGATCGCCTTGATTGCCTGGTCTTCAAAACCCGGTTCCCGGCCGTAGATGTGGTTGAAACGACGGGCAATCTCCCGGGTGAGCTCAACGTGGGCGACCTGATCCGCCCCCACGGGCACGTTGCCTGCGCGATACATCAGAATGTCGGCCGACTGCAGCACCGGGTAGCCGAGAAACCCGTACGTCGACAGGTCTTTGTCATTGAGACGGGCCTGCTGGTCTTTGTAGCTGGGCACCCGCTCCAACCAGCTGATCGGCGTAATCATCGACAGCAGCAGGTGCAGCTCGGCATGCTCTGGCAACCATGATTGCACGAACAGCGTGGCCGCCCCGGGGTTGACGCCTGCGGCCAGCCAGTCGACCACCATGTCGAAGGTGTTCTGCTCGACGTCTTGCGCGTGGTCATAGTTCGTCGTCAGCGCATGCCAGTCAGCGACGAAGAAGAAGCACTCATACTCGTGCTGAAGCTGGATCCAGTTCTTGACGACACCGTGATAGTGGCCAAGGTGCAATCGCCCGGTTGGGCGCATCCCCGAGAGCACCCGGTGACTCGACTCGTTACTGCTCAATGCAGACTCTTACCTGCCATGTTCTGGCTATCATAAACGGCGGCATTATAAGGCTGGCATCACCCAAACACACCCGGCTCACTCGAATACGCCCATGCCCTGGCGAGTGACCTCGGGCTGCGTGCCGGTGAGGTCAACGACCGTGGTCGGCTGTATGTCGCCGGGGCCACCATCGACGATCAGGTCCACCGATTGCTCCAGCCGCGCTCGAATGTCCTGCGGGTCTGCAAACGGCACCTCCTGATCAGGAAAACGCATGGTGGTGGTCATCATAGGCTCCCCGAGCATCTCCAGCAGCTCAAGCGCAATGACGTTGTCCGGTATGCGCAGCCCGATGGTTTTGCGCTTGGGATGCACCAGACGACGCGGCACCTCCCGGGTGGCCGGCAGCACAAACGTGAACGGACCGGGGGTAAGGCGTTTGAGTATCCGATAGTTGGCGTCGTTGACCCGCGCATACAGCGAGATCTCGGACAACTCGCGACAGGTCAGCGTGAAATGATGCTGGCCGCCAAGGCGTCGGATCTGGCGAATTCGTTCCAGCGACTGTTTATCACCGATATGGCAACCCAGCGCATAGGCCGTATCGGTGGGATAAACAACGACCCCACCGTTGGCAATCGTCTCCGCCGCCCGCACCAGGAACCGTCGCTGGGGGTGGGACGGGTGAACGGAAAAGTACTGACTCATGTTCTGGTGGATCTCCGCGGCTTTTCAGATTGCCAGACCAAGAGTGGTTACCAAGGTCAGCCGGTTTCTTTTACTATCACACGCTTCGCACCCAGCATGGTCCGGTCAGGCCCGCCGGGCGTACTCATAAAGCCAGAGTAACACCACAACATGGATCAGCTATTGGGCTTCGTGCCCATTGTACTTTTTGTCGCGGTATTCTTTCTCGCGGACATCTATTACGCCACCGCGGCGTTGATGATTGGAGTCAGCACCCAGGTGGCCATTTACCTGCTGCTGAAAAAGCCCATCAGTCGTGAGCTGAAGCTCACATTCTGGCTGAGCATCATCTTCGGTGGTCTCACCCTGATATTCCGCAACGAACTGTTCATCCAATGGAAGCCCACCGTCGTTAACTGGGCGTTGTGTGGCTCGTTGATCACCAGCCATTTCGTCGGTAAGCGCAACCTCATCGAGCATCTGCTCGGCAAGCAACTCACCCTGGTCGACGAGATATGGGCGAAGCTCAATTTCGGCTGGGCGTTCGGGTTTTTTCTTGCGGGCGCTTTGAACCTGGTGGTTGCTTACAATTTCTCGATGGAGTTCTGGGTGAGCTACAAACTCATAGGCGGTTTTTCGCTCACGTTCATTTACATACTGATCACCATGGCATACCTGGCCAAAAAGGGACTCCTGGGCGACAACACGCATGGAATCGAGATTGATAAGTAGACCCCGTCTCACCGGCACGCTCGCGCTGGTCGTCAAATCAGGTGCGATTTTCCTGCTGCCGATTTTTCTGACACCCGAAGCGCGCGCCGCGGAAACCGTCTACATCGCTGATTCGCTGACCGTGCCGTTGCGCAGCGGGCCGTCAAACGCCTATCGAATTCTGCACCGCGGGCTTCCCAGCGGAACTCAGATGGAGGTGCTCAGCGAGGATGAAGAAAGCGGTTTCACCCAAATTCGTACGACCCGCGGCAGCGAAGGCTGGATTCCGACCCAGTATCTGGTCGATCAGCCCATCGCCCGCGACCGTCTGGTTCTCGCCGACCGGGAGATAGAGACGCTGCTTGCGCGCCTGAAAGAACAGCAATCCGAACTCGGCAGCCTCGCTCGCGAAAAGGGCAACGCCCAGCAGGCTTCGAGCAGCCTGCAGAACCGGCTGACCACCCTGGAAGCAGAACTGGCGGACATCAAGCAGATTTCCGCCGGCGCCATCGAAGAGCACGCTGCCAATCAGCGCCTGGTCGAGCTCAACGAGCGGCTCCGAAACGAACTCGCAGTCGTTGCCTCTGAACGCAACGATGCCCAGGACAACGCACAACAACGCTGGTTGCTCATCGGTGCGGGACTGGTACTGCTGGGCCTTCTGCTGGGTGTCGTCATCAAGGCGCGACCATGGCGAAGCGCCTGGAATTAGCAGCGTTAGTCGATGTTCCGTCTCAGCGTAAACCTCAACAAAGTCGCTCTCCTGAGAAATTCCCGGGATGGCAACACGCCGAGCGTCACCGAAGCTGCACAAGCGGTGCTCGCCGCCGGCGCACACGGCATTACCGTGCATCCGCGTCCCGATCAGCGCCACATTCGCACCAGCGATGTCGAAGATCTCGCCGCGTTGCTCGAAGACTATCCGGACATCGAATACAACATCGAAGGCAACCCGTACGCTGGCGCACGCGGCAATGGCTATCCGGGGTTCGGCGCGCTGATTGACGCGGCCCGGCCACACCAGGCAACCCTCGTGCCTGACTCAGACGGGCAACTCACCTCGGATCACGGCTGGGATCTGCGCGGCGACAACACCAGGCTGATCGAGTGCATCTCTCGTTATCAGGCAGCCGGAGCCCGGGTGAGTCTGTTCATAGATCCCGATGCACAACAGATCACCCGTGCGCGCGACTGCGGCGCGGAGCGGATCGAACTCTACACCGGGCCGTTCGCCGAGACCGTGGCACGCTGTGGAATCGACCACCCTGACAGCCTCGCCGCACTGAGTACCTACGCGCAGGCCGCGCAACACGCGGCAGAGATTGGCCTGGGAGTAAATGCGGGTCACGATCTGGACACCACCAATCTGCAATTGTTTCGCCAGATCTCCGAGATTGCCGAGGTATCCATCGGCCACGCATTGATTACCGACGCACTCGAGGTCGGATTGAGTGCTGCGGTACACCGATATCTCGCCGCGCTCGCGGGTTGACCACTCTCCCGCTAGAATGCGCAGCTAATGAATACTCGTAACATTTTTCTTTTCGTCATATGCGCGCTGTCGGGCCTGCCTGGACTTTTACTTGCGCCACGCGCCGAAGCTGCGGAAGCGCTTCCCATCGTTCGCCTGGAGACCAACCTCGGCAACATCGATATGGAGCTTTATCCGGCGTACGCACCGATCACGGTCGGAAATTTTCTGCGCCTCGTGGACGACGGTTTCTACGATGGCCTGATCTTTCATCGGGTCATTGCAAACTTCATGGTTCAGGCCGGTGGCTTCGATGCCGAGATGAATCGTCGCGAGGATCCGGTAACCATCTTTAACGAATCACGCAACGGCCTGCTGAATCGCAAACGATACGTTGCCATGGCCCGTCTGGACGATCCCGATTCTGCCGGCACCCAGTTTTTCATCAACGTACGAAGAAATTCGAACCTCGATGGCAGCATGAAAGCGCCGGGATATGCAGTGTTCGCCAAGGTCATTGGCGGATGGGACGTGGTCCATGAAATCGAGTTGTCCGACACCGGCATCAAGGCCCGAATGGCCGCCGTGCCAGACACATCGATCGTGATCAGGCAGGCCTCGCGCCTGGGCTCGACAGACGCCGCCGCCACGGCGAATTAGGTCCGGCAGGGCAGTATTGCCCTTCGCCCGGGAATCATCCACTTTTTTTCGGAACACTTTTATGAGAACTATGCTAATTGCCGTTGCCAGCGCCATCTTCGTGGCCGCGGTGATCGTTGAACTATACAGCCGCCTGTGGCCGGGCAGCTATCTGGCCCTTTTGCTGGTCGCATTCGCAGGTCTGTTTTTCAACGGCCTGTTCAACGCTAAACTTGCCGCCGACGCGACTGCCCCGGCCACCAATCGCGGCAAACCGGGACGTTCGCGAAACCGCGGCGCAGATCGAGCGCGCCCTCGTGACGGCTCCGGAGGCGGACGTGGCGCAAAATCCAGCGCAACCTCAGAGCCGCGCTCGAAAGCCAACGACGGGCCGCGCGAAAACGGTGAGGTCAAATGGTTCAACCGCAATAAAGGGTTTGGCTTCATCATCCGTGAGTCCGGCGAGGAAGTCTTTGTGCACCAGCGATCAATTCGCCTGGTAGGCGATGGCGAAAATCGACGTAGGCCTGGCTTGCGCGATGGGCAGAAGGTGAGCTTCCAGGTTGCCGAACGAGACAAGGGCATTCAGGCCGAAGACGTCGTCGCGTCGGATTGAGCGCGAGATGAAATTCCGGTGAGAAAGCAGTGAACGTCCGCGCGCTTATCGGCCGTCGGATCGAAGATGCGCTCACCAAAGCCTCGGGCAGCCCGTCGCCGGCTCTGGTGCAACCCGCCAGCCGCCCGGATTTTGGTGACTACCAGTCCAACGGCATGATGGGTGCGGCAAAGCGCATGGGCGGCAATCCCCGCGAGCTCGCGACTCAAGTAGCCGCGCTGGTCGAGCTTGACGACATAGCCGAGCAGGTGGAGATAGCCGGGCCCGGGTTTCTCAACATCACGCTGAGCAACGAATCTCTTGGCCGCGCGCTGGCGCGTCCAGCGCTGGTGGAGCCAGCGCAACAACTCGACACCGTGGTTGTCGACTACTCGAGTCCGAATCTCGCCAAGGAGATGCACGTCGGGCACCTGCGCAGCACGATCATTGGCGACGCGGTAGTGCGGGTACTCGAGGCTCTCGGTCACACGGTAATCCGCCAGAACCACGTTGGCGACTGGGGCACCCAGTTCGGCATGTTGCTCACCCACCTGGCGGAGATTGGCGCGAACTCCGATCAGCTGGCGGATCTGGAAGAATTTTACCGCGCGGCAAAGGCGCGCTTCGATCAGGAGCCGGAGTTCGCCGAACTCAGCCGTGCGGCGGTGGTCAAGCTGTAATCCGGTGATCCTGAGGCGCGCGCGCAGTGGTCCAGGTTCATTGAAATTTCGCTGACCCACTGTCAGCAGGTCTACGACCGTCTGGGAGTGAGCCTCACCCGCGGCGATGTCGCGCCGGAAAGCAGCTACAACGACACCCTCCCCGGTATCATTGACGAATTGCGCAACCATGAACTGCTCGAAGAGTCAGACGGTGCACTGTGCGTCTTTCTGGACGAATTTCAGGGTAAGGATGGCAAACGACTACCGGTGATCGTGCGAAAGTCAGACGGCGCTTACCTGTACGCCAGCACCGACCTCGCCGCCATCCAGCACCGTTGCCAAAACCTCGGCGCCGACCGCGCGATTTATTCCACCGACGTCCGACAGACGCTGCACTTTCGCCAGATCTTTGCAGTCGCTCGAGCGGCGGGCCTGGCGACCCCTGACATGCGCCTCGAACACAACCCATTCGGCAACATGCTAGGAAAGGATGGCAAACCGTTCAAGACGCGTGAAGGCACAGTGGTCCGACTGACCGAACTGCTCGACGAATCCGAACACAGGGCGTTCGCGCTGGTGGCCAAGAAGAATCCCAAGCTTGGGGAGGATGAGCGGCGCGAGATTGCCCGCGTGGTTGGGATCGGGGCGGTCAAGTATGCGGATCTTTCCAAGAACCGCACCAGCGACTACATCTTTGACTGGGATCAGATGCTGGCATTCGAAGGTAACACCGGCCCGTATCTGCAGTACGCGTACGCGCGCACGATGAGCATATTTCGCCGCGGCGAGGTCGATCCTGCCGGACTGAGCGGAGACATCGTTGCAACCACTGCCGAGGAGCACGCTCTGGCGGTGACGCTGGTTCGCCTGCAGGAAGTTTTAGAACAGGTTGCCGCCGATGGCTATCCGCACTTTCTATGCGCGTATCTTTATGAGCTTGCGACCAGTTTCACGCGATTTTACGAAGCGTGTCCGATCCTGAACGCGCCCGGGAAGGTTCGCAATTCGCGCCTGCTGCTGTGTCGCAGCACGGCCCAGACGCTGAGCTACGGCCTGGGTCTACTGGGCATCGAGACCGTGGAACGCATGTAGAGCGCGTTCAGGCCGGGGCAAGCCGCGGCACCGAATAGGACTTCAGTTCTTCAACGAAATCTCCCAGCACCTGAATTCCGGTGGCTTCGGCGTCGAGGCACCATTGCTTGAGCGCGCCGAGCAACTCATCTGCATCCGCTCCTCGCTTGGCCCAGACTTCCAGCAGGCGCAACCGAAATTCATAGATGATCTTTATGTCGGGGCTGTGCCCGATCAACTCCGCGATCCGGTTCTTGCCGGCAGCATCCACCAGAGAATCTTCCCGGCAAAGCGTCTTCTTTGCCTTCTTGAAAAGATTTCGAGTCGCTTCATCGGCGCGTCGATATTCCTGCTCTACGAGCGGCGCTACCACATCCTCGGCGTACTGTGCCATGACCTGGAATCGATCATTCAGCACCGCCCAGGCGGTATCCATATCGAGGGTGGACTTGCCGCGCACCTTCTCAGCCAGCGGCCCGGTGCTGCGTGCCTTGGCCAGTCCGCAAATTTCAAACAGACGGATCCAAAACCAGCCGATGTCGAATTCCCACGGCTTCCGGGACAACTTGGCGGAGTTTGGATAGGTGTGGTGGTTGTTGTGCAGTTCTTCGCCACCGATCAGGATACCCCACGGCACAATGTTGGTAGACGCATCAGCACATTCGAAGTTTCGATAACCCCAGAAGTGGCCGATACCATTGATGATGCCGGCACCAAATATCGGAATCCACATCATCTGCAGCGCCCATACACTGACGCCGATCACCCCAAGCAACGCGACATTGGCAATCAGCATCAGGGCGAGACCGACAACAGTGTGGCTCTGGTAGACGTTTCGCTCCAACCAGTCATCCGGACAACCGGCGCCATAACGTTCCATGATCTCGGGTTGCTGGGTGGCCGCCCGATAGAGTTCGGCCCCTTCGGACAAGACCTTCTTCAAACCCAGCGCAACCGGGCTGTGGGGATCTTCGTCGGTCTCACACATCGCGTGATGCTTGCGATGGATAGCCGCCCATTCCCGGGTCACCATGCCGGTGCTGAGCCATACCCAGAACCGGAAGAAATGCTGCACCAGCGGATTGAGTTCCACCGCCCGGTGGGCCGCATGCCGGTGCAGATAGACCGTCACCGATATGATGGTGATATGGGTGACGATCAGCGCGTATACCACCACGCCGAACACGGAAAGGTCCAATAATCCATGGCTGAGCCATTCCAGAAAGACAGTCACGTCTAGCAGGCCTCCTTCATTGAAGCTCCCCCTGGAGCAAATCGCGCGGCATTGTGACAATACCAACCGTAAAATGCCACAGTGCCCATATCATCTGGCCGCCGAATCATCAGTATAGAGATCCACACCCGGCGCGAGCCCCAGGGAGCCTGCGACATGAGACCTCCAGCATGCTAAAAAGTGCTCCCTGAGAACCAGTTCACCCATTCTAAACGCGGCGCTCAAGCGGCGCGCAAAAGACATGTATGAGAATTTGATTTCCGCCACCGAGCTAGCCGCAGCGCTGCAACACGCGCCGTCCTGGCCGCGAGTTTTGGATTGTCGCGCCCGCCTGGGGGAACCTGATTTCGGCGCCGCGGCCTACGCCGAGCGCCACATTCCGGGCGCACATCATGCTGACCTGGACAGGGATCTTGCGTCCACGCCCGGTGACCACGGCCGCCATCCGCTGCCAGATCCACGCGTGCTTGCAGCAAAGTTACGCACCTGGGGCGTTAACGACGATGATCAGGTGATCGTCTACGATGATGCCGGTGGTGCGTTTGCCGCTCGAGCATGGTGGTGCCTGCGCTGGCTGGGACATGCAGCCACCGCCGTTCTCGACGGAGGTCTGGGAAACTGGCCCGGTCCGTGGTCCAGCGATCGAACGAGTTCCGACCCCGGAAATTTCAGCATCCGACCCGCACTCACGCGATCTATCACCGCGTCGAAGTTGAGCGAGCAGGGTAACCGCTACGAGTTGATCGATGCGAGAACGCTCGTGCGGTTTAACGGCGAGAACGAACCCATCGATCCGGTCGCCGGGCACATTCCGGGCGCGCACTGCCTGCCGTTCCAGGGCAACCTCGGCAGCGACGGCCGATTCAAATCGCCTGAATTCCTGCGGCAACGATTTCCCGGCTCCGCTTCGAACGTGGTGTGCTACTGCGGCTCAGGTATAACGGCCGCTCACAACGTGCTCGCGATGCGGATCGCGGGCCTTGAAGAACCGATCCTGTATCCTGGATCCTGGAGCGAATGGATCGTAGACCCCAACCGCCCAATAGTGCCTTGAACAATTCAGCCAGCGTGACCGAAGTCATCGCCCCGGCCCGCCTGGGCTGGCACGACCAGCAACCATACGCGGAGGCTTATCAGGACATCTACCATGCCGCCGACGGTCCCCAGGAGGTACGCCGGGTATTCATCGAGCCTTCGGGTCTAACCGAGAAAATCCACCAGCGCACAGAGGTGCTGATCGGTGAGCTTGGATTCGGAACCGCCCTGAACTTTGCAGTGGCGGCCGAGATCTGCCTGAATACGGACACCCGCCTGCACTTTGTCAGCTTCGATGCGGCCCCCATCGGTGCCGCCGAATTCGCGGGCATATGCGCCACCCGAACGCATGACCAGGAGATCTATTCAGAACTCGGCGAGCTGTATCCACCGCTGATCAGCGGTTGGCACAGGCGCTATCTGGCCAATGGGCGCATCACCCTGTCGTTGTTCTGGGGTGACGCCACCGACGGACTGGAGGACCTTGACGGCCGTCAGCATCGTCCATTCGACGCGTGGTTCCTCGACGGTTTCGCGCCAGACCGGAATCCCGACGTGTGGACTTCGGATCTGCTCGCTCGGATCGGCGGCCTTTGCGCCACCGGGTCCAGCGTCGCCACCTTTACCGCAGCCGGGCGGGTTCGCCGCGCGCTGGAGGCCGCCGGGTTTTCGATGCGGCGCGTGGATCAGCGGCCAAACAAACGCGAGAGTCTGGCGGGGGTGCATCGTGGTAGTGACAAAAGATGGTGGACGTTGCCCTCATGCGTTCAGGTCGTCGGCGCAGGCCTGGCCGGCGCAAGTGCTGCGCGGCACCTCGCCGAACGCGGAATCAACGTGCAGGTTTACGAGGCTCAGAGCACGCCCGCTGCAGGCGCATCCGGCATTCCGGCAACCGTACTGCACCCGCGTCTGCTGGCAGACGCAAGTCCCCAGGCCGCCTTGCGCAGCCACGCCTACCTGTACAGCGCCGCATACTGCGGCGCTCACGTGGATGGCACGCCGATGGGTGCGTTGCAGCTACCAGCCAGGAACGCCGACTCCGGGCGTCTGAAAAAGATCGCCCAGCGCTACGCACCCAGCGGCGACTGGCTGGCCCTGCTTGATGCGGATGCCGCTAGCGCGAAAGCGCGATGGGACATCCACACATCGGCATTGTGGTTTCCACACAGTCGAGTGATCGACACACCCGGTTTGTGCAATGCCCTGCTGGACCACCCCAACATCGA
>JAYGEV010000258.1:0-2098 GCA_046582225.1 Pseudomonadales bacterium | reverse complement strand
GACTAGACATCGAGGAGAACCTGGTTTGCACCAAGTGGATCCGCGAAAGCGGCAACTGCTTCTAGTCAGGCCCCGAGTTGATCCGGCAGGGGGAGGCAAGTCCCGATCCGGGACGCAAGGAAAAATCGAACGCTACCACCGGACGATGAAGAACGTGGTCAAACTGCAGCACTACTACTTTCCCTGGGAACTCGAAGCGGCTCTGCGCGACTTCGTCGCATACTGCAACAACGAGCGCTATCTCCAATCACTTGACAACGTGACGCCGGCGGATGTCTACTTCAGAAGGCAGTACGCGGTCTTGACCGAACGAGACAAGATCAAGCGACTGACGATGAAGCGAAGGAAGAGAGAATACCTGGCCGGGATGGCCGCCTAGGTTGAAACTGAAAACAGTCTCTTAGCAAAGCCCGTATCGAGTCCGGAATTCTTCGACGACGTACAACCCATGAAATAGGCTGCCTACTGCATTGCTATTCCAAGTGGAAAATGAGTGCGCCAACAATTGCAGGCAGAATGATAGACCCCGATTATACGCTGCCAATAAAAACAAACCGGGAAGAGTCAACATGAAAACTTTTATTCGTCCGCTCATCGCCCTTATTTTCTTTTGCTTGTCAGTCAGCATCGCGCTAGCAACGAACAACAACCACAATAGGTCTGCCGTGCAGAACGTTTGGGTGCAGATAGTGCCACCGGGCAAAGGCCAGCTGCGTGCAATTACATCGGCAAGGAAATGCCCGATCGCACGTTTCGATGGCCGCTCAAGGCGTATGAAGGTACGCGCCAGGCCGAATGCCAATTTCGATATTCTGACCTGCGAGCTCAATATTCCAAAACGGGTGAAAGACATTCGAGTCGCGGGCCGCAAACTCAAGCCAGTAGCACGTGATCCGCAGCGAATTGCTATTGTCGGCGACACCGGTTGTCGCATGAAAGCCGGCGACGCAATAGATGACGGCTTTCAGAACTGTTTCGACGAGGATGACTGGGAGTTTGCCAAAGTTGCTGAGCGCGTGGCCGAATGGGAACCCGACCTGATCGTGCAACTCGGCGACTATATATATCGTGAGCAGGCGTGTCCGGCTGGTTGCACTAATTGTACCGATAGTCCTTACAATGCACCTGGTCAGCGCATGGAAACGTGGAATGTCGAATTTTTCGAGCCCGGCAAACCGATGCTCGAATCGGCGCCTATTGTTCTCGTCCGCGGCGACCACGAAAAATGTGAGCGCGCCGGCGGCGGCTACTTCCGCTTTCTCGACGGCAAGAAGTTTCGAGGCTGCGTGGATTTCAGCGACCCCTATGCACTGAACTTCAAGAACCTGCAGTTTGTCGTGATGGATACGGTGCAAGCAGATGACACCAGCCTGTCGCCGGATGTCGTGATCGACCGCTATGCGAATGATTTTGAGAAAGCGAAACGGCTGGCCAAAGGCAATACCTGGCTGATGAGCCACCGGCCGATCTGGGCCTTCCGCCCTGCTGCAGATATCGAGGGTGACCCGGATCAGGATGTTTGCGGCAACTACATCAACCCACCGGCTCTGAAGACCCAGAAGATCAATGTCACTGTGCGGCGTGCGCTGAAGAAATCAAGCCTGCGGGGTTATCTGCCACCGACCATCGAGATGGTGCTGGTGTCGCATGTGCACGTTGGCGAAGTCCTGAGCTTCACTGGCATGCGCCCGCCGCAGGTTGTCGTTGGCATCAGCGGTACCAAGTTGTTGCCTGCCGTGCCGGCCAGTTATCTCATCAATCGGAGAATTGACGGTGAACGGGTGACGGATGCGTTGATCCTTTCCGAGCACGGTTTCTTCGGCTTCGAACCGCGCAACCGCAATCGTAACCGCTGGGACAGCACGGTGATCAACGTCGACGGTGATGTGATCGCTGAGTGTCTCATCGGCGACAAGCGGGCCGCATGCCGCAGCGACTAGCAAGAAGAACGCGCCGTCTAGCGGAAAATTGAACAGACGACCCAGCCATGCGCCAAGTCATCAATCGCCGGAAATGGAACCTAACTCTGAAACGACGCGCTTCCCCCCTGCGCCCCGTAGGGACATTTTTCAATGCCCATACTCGGACGTAGCCCGAA
>JAYGEV010000478.1:0-6030 GCA_046582225.1 Pseudomonadales bacterium | reverse complement strand
ACCGACGCGACCGTTGGTATCGTCAACGGCGATTGCATACGGCGCGCCGCCACCGGGCGCCGAACCACCATTGGAATTCAGCAGGGCCGTGAAGCCAGCCGTGGTGTAGTTGCCGGAAGTGTCAGCCGCGGCCAGATTGACAATACGGCCAACAGCAACGTCTGCCTGAACCTTGCGCATCTCGTTTTCAGCCAGTCGAATGCCTTCCTCGTAGTTGGAAGTGATCTTAGCCATGTTCGAATTTTCGATGTAATCCTGATAAGCGGGCAGTGCTACAGCCACGAGAATACCGATGATGGCCACCACGATCATCAGTTCGATGAGGGTAAAACCCTTTTGCATCGCGTTTTTCATCTTGATCATTACTCCATAATTTAGGGTCAAACGTGGCAGCTCATGCTAGTTCCACTCGTGCTGCGATATTCGCACACTGTAGAGGGCGATCCCCGTGCCACAATCCAGACAACATCGCCCACAAGCCCACAAAATTCACAATTATTTTATAAAACCATGAGTTATCGGATTCAAACCAACATTGTCACGAGTTCTTTTTCGAGCCTTCAAGCGACCCGTGTAAGTATCTGACCACGTCACTTGATGACGATTACGGTCACCTGTCCAGCCATACCGTTCGGCCGATTACTTGCGCGATACGATGACTGATGTCAAAACTGTGATGCCATTATCGACACCTCGGTGACGCAAGATTAGACTTCCTGACCCTGCCAAAGTTAAGGTTGATCTGATAGCAGGTCGCCTCGGTCAGGCGCTCGTGCTCGACAGAATCGCCAGCTATAAAGAAAAGACCGAGTGATGAAAGCGAAGGTCAAAAAGGCCATGACCTATCCCGCCGCGGTGTTGGTGGTCGCGTTCGTAGTGTCCGGTATTCTGCTCATCAAGGTGGTCCCCCAGTTCGAAGAAGTGTTCGTCGGTATCGGCGCCGAGTTGCCCGCATTTGCCCAGTTCGTAATCCGGATCTCCGAATTTACCCAGGAGTGGTGGTACGTGATGATCGGCGGCGTAGTTGGTCCAATATTCCTGTTCATGGCCATTCATAAACGCTCCAAAAAACTCAGGGACACGCTCGATCGACTGTTGCTCAAGGCGCCCGTCGCCGGAAGCATCATCGAAAAGTCGCCCGTGGCGCGTTTTGCAAGAACGCTCTCGACGACGTTCACAGCTGGCGTTCCACTGGTGGAGGAGCTCAACTCGGTCGCAGGCGCAACCGGGAACTCGGTCTACACCAACGCTGTTTACCAGGTGCGTGACGATGTAAACAAGGGCCAGCAACTACGAAGAACAGGTGGACAACGCGGTAAACAGCCTAACCTCACTGATGGAACCCTTGATTATGTCTGTGCTCAGCGTGCTCGTGGGTGGCCTGATCATCGCCATGTATCTACCCATCTTCCAACTGGGCGCCGTCGTCGGCAGCTGATACCTCTGCCGACGCTGCCAACACCACTACCAGGGACCGAGGAGGCGTGAACACCGAACAGCTTCTGGTCTATGGCTGGCAGGGGATCTTAATCGCCGTCTGGTTGACCTTATCGGTAGGCAGCTTCCTGAACGTCGTCATCTACCGGCTACCGGTGATGTTGGAGCGTCTGTGGCAGGCCCAGGCGCGGGAAATCCTCGAGCCTGACCAGGCTGCCGACCAAACCGGGCCGTTTAATCTGATGGTGCCGCGATCACGATGCCCAGGCTGCGGTCATCTGATCACCGCCTGGCAGAACATTCCCGTTTTCAGCTGGCTGTTCCTCAAAGGTCGCTGCGGCAGTTGCGGCATCCGGATATCGCTTCGATATCCCGGTGTCGAGTTGCTGACCCTGACCTGTTCCCTGGTTGTACTCTCGGGGTTGGGCTACACCTGGCTTGGGCTTGCCGCGCTGCTCTACACATGGGCGCTGGTCGCACTGACGTTCATAGATTACGACACCCAACTGTTGCCCGACCAGATCACCGTGCCCCTGGTATGGCTCGGATTGATTACCAACCTTTTCGGTGGCATTACCGACCTCGGCTCCGCCGTGGTGGGCGCCGCTGTGGGTTACCTGTCTCTGTGGGGAATCTACTGGGGATTCAAGCTCATCACCGGCAGGGAGGGTATGGGTTACGGTGATTTCAAACTGTTCGCCGCCATCGGAGCCTGGCTCGGCTGGCAGATACTGCCCGCAACCATTCTGATCGCGTCCGCAGTTGGTCTGCTGTATGCGTTGTTGACCACGCTGATGGGCAAGCGCGAACGTTCACAGCCGATACCGTTTGGGCCGTTCCTGGCCGTTGCCGGCTGGGTTTCGCTGGTCGCCCATGATACCGTCCTCGCTCTTTTTCTGCCCTGAAATGGACTTATGAGCAAGTGGGTATTAGGCATTACCGGTGGTATCGGAAGTGGCAAGACCGCCGTTTCGGATCGCTTTCAAGCCCTGGGTATCACCGTGGTAGATGCAGACGTTGCGTCGCGGGTGGTCGTGGAGCCCGGGCGCCCGGCCCTCGCCGCCATCGCAGGGCATTTTGGCGATGAGGCGATCAACAACGATGGGACGTTGAATCGGGCAGAACTGCGCAAGCGCATTTTTGCCGACCCCGAAGAGCGTAAGTGGCTCGAAAAGTTGACCCATCCGCTGATCAATCAGTACCTGCTCGAGGAACTGGCCAACGCCAAATCTCCTTACGCAATTCTGGTCAGTCCACTGCTGGCGGAAACCGGACAATCGCGATTCTGTCAGCGTATCGTCGTGGTCGACGTTCCCATCGAACTCCAGGTCGAACGCACGATGAGTCGCGACGACAACGACGAAGCCCAGGTGCGCGCAATCATCGCGGCTCAAGCAAGTCGCGAGGAACGCCTGAAGCTGGCCGACGATGTTATCGTCAACGATCAATGCCTGGAACATATCGACGCCGAGGTCACGCGCCTGCATCAATCCTATCTCGAGATGGCGCCATGAGCGCCCACGAAACCCGAAACGCGCCAGACGCAACGCCCCGCATCGTCGCCTGCCCCACCTGCAGCAAACGGGTGAAATGGACGCCACGCAATGAGTTCCGGCCCTTCTGCTCGGAGCGCTGCAAGCTGATCGATCTGGGGGCCTGGGCTGACGAGAAGCACTCGATCCCATGCGATAGCGATCTCAACGATCTGTCGTCCGGAGATCTCGATCAGCCCTGATCTGCGTTAGGACCTGTACTCGGCGTTAATACGCACATAGTCATAGGAAAGATCCGTCGTCCAGATCACTTCCTCGTGCGCGCCACGACCAAGCTCAATACGTATCTCGAATTCGTCCTGCGCCATCACCTGGGCGGCTGCAGTCTCATCGTATCCTTCTACCGCAAGACCCGCTTCGACGATCCGGACTTTGTCGAGCCAGAGGTTCACCCGGCTGGGATCAAGATCAGCGATTCCGGCCCGTCCGATGGCCATGCAGAAACGCCCCCAGTTCGGATCCCCTGCAAATATCGCAGTCTTGACCAACGGAGACTCGGCCACGGTGTAGGCAATCTGCAGACACTCGTCGCCACTGGTACCGCCGGAAACGCGCACGGTCACGAATTTCGTGGCGCCCTCGCCGTCACGAATGATGCGCTGAGCCAGGTCTGTGGCTAACGTGGCAATTCCATCGCGAAGCGCGCGGTAACCCGCACACTCTTTGCTCTGAATAGCCGCATGATTCGCAACACCGGTTGCGCAAATCACAAAAGCATCGTTCGTGGATGTGTCACCATCCACCGTAATGCGATTGAAGGAAAGGTCGGCAACTTCACGGGTCAGCGCGTCGAGGCATTCACCGGAGATGCTGGCATCGCAGAAAACATACGCAAGCATGGTCGCCATGTCCGGTTTGATCATGCCCGAACCCTTGGCCATGCCGGTGAGCGTAACGATCTGGTCGTCGACACTAACCTCGTGACTGACAATCTTGGGTTGCGTATCGGTGGTCATGATCGCGCAGGCTGCGGCTTCCCAGCCTTCCGGACCGAGGCGTTCACACGCCAAATCGGCAGCCCGCTGAATTGCCGCCACGGGCAGTCGTTCGCCGATCACGCCGGTGGAAAACGGCGCGACAGAATCCGCGGAAATGTCCAGCGTGTCTGCCACCGAATCGCAAATCGCAAGCGCATCGAGGCGACCTGGGTCACCGGTTGCGGCGTTGGCGTTGCCGCTGTTTATCACCAGAGCGCGAATCCCTTCGCCTGCAATCCGCTCAGAAGCAATCTCAACCGGCGCAGCACGAAACGCGCTGCGGGTGAACACGCCGGCAGCGGTTGTTCCGGCACACAGCGATATGACGACCACATCGTCGCGCTGGTTCTCCACGGCAGCAGAGTCATCGACATCGGGCTTTCCGATCGAGGCACAAGCGGTGCCAACGCAGACCCCGGGGACGACCAGCAAACCACCCACCGCGGGCAGGTTCACCGCCATCGCGCGATCCACAGCACTAGGCAGCCTTGCCGTGGCACTGTTTGAACTTTTTTCCCGATCCGCACGGGCAGGGCTCGTTGCGTCCGACTTTGCGCTCGCCGCGCACGAAAGTGCCGGGTTTTACCTGCGCCGGTTCATTGTCCGGCGGCGGCGCGCCATTTCCGAGCGCCGAGGTTTCAGCGTGGGTGTAGCGCTGACGCCGCTCGGCTTGCTCGCGACGCCGACGTTCTGCTTCGGCAACCGCATCGGGCGCTTCTATTTGAACTCGAGACAACAAACGGACCACATCTCGCTTGATGTTCTCCAGCAACTCCTGGAACAGCTCGAAGCTCTCGCGTTTGTATTCCTGTTTTGGCTGTTTCTGGGCATATGCGCGCAGATGAATACCCTGGCGCAGATGATCCATGGTTGCCAGGTGTTCTTTCCAGCGCTGGTCCAGGATCTGCAGCATGATCTGCTTTTCAACCTGACGCATGTCGATGCCCTGATCCGCCCACTCCCGCTCCTTTGCGCGATATTCCTCATCCACCTGGTCGAGTATCTTGCGTGACAACGAGTCCTCGTTGAGTTCGTCGTCTTCATCCAGCCAGCGCTGCAGCGGCTGGCGACTGGCAAACTCGGCCTGCAGTGCTTCTTCAAGCCCTTGGATGTCCCACTGCTCCTCGATGCTTTGAGGTGGAACATATTCGGCCACCACGTTCAAGACCACCTCCTCGCGCAATCCCTCGATGGTCTCGGATATGTCTCCGGCAACCATCAGGTCACGGCGTTGCTGGTAGGTGACCTGGCGCTGGTCGTTGGAAACATCGTCGAACTCCAACAGGTTTTTGCGAATGTCGAAGTTGTGGCCTTCGACCTTACGCTGCGCTTTCTCAATCGCGTTGTTCACCATTCGATGTTCGATGGCCTCACCGTCCTCGAGCCCGATGGACTGCATGATTCCGCGGATTCTTTCCGATGCGAATATACGCATCAGGTTGTCTTCCATGGACAGATAAAACCGCGACGACCCCGGGTCGCCCTGCCGCCCCGACCGGCCGCGCAGCTGATTGTCGATGCGCCGCGACTCATGTCGCTCCGTGCCGATGATGTGCAATCCGCCCGCGCTGATCACTGCATCATGGCGTTGCTCCCAGGCGGTCTTGAGCTCACCTGTTTCAGTCTCGGAAGGGTCGTTGAGCTTTTCCACATCCGATTCCCAGTTGCCACCCAGCACGATATCGGTGCCCCGGCCCGCCATATTGGTCGCAATTGTCACCGCGCCGGGACTCCCTGCCTGGGCAATGATGTCCGCTTCACGTTCGTGTTGTTTTGCATTGAGCACGTTGTGCGCGATCTTGCGCTTGTCGAGCTCACTGGACAGCCGTTCGGAAGATTCGATAGACGCGGTGCCAACCAGCACAGGCTGGCGACGCTCGATGCATTCGTTGATGTCCTCGACGATAGCGTCATATTTCTCTTCGATGGTGAGGTAGATGAGATCGTTGTTGTCCTCACGAATCATTGGCATGTTGGTGGGTATCACGACAACGTCGAGGCCGTATGTCTGTCGGAACTCGAACGCTTCGGTATCTGCCGTGCCGGTCATTCCCGCGAGCTTG
>JAYGEV010000242.1:0-6110 GCA_046582225.1 Pseudomonadales bacterium | reverse complement strand
GGTCGATGATGCCGTCATCCATCATCCGCGATGAGCAACGCATCGACTCGCTGCTGATTTCCATGGTTTCGATGATTCTCGCACTCTGGGCGTCCAGCGCCTCGCGTTGCTCCGTGCTGAGCTCCGTGCCCTGGCCACGAGCACGGTCCTCGGCAACGATGGCCATCACCTTGGCCGCCTGCGCCCCACCCATCACCGCCTGCCGTGCGGTCGGCCACGAAAACACGAAGGCCGGACGCAACGATTTCGAGCACATCGCGTAGTTGCCGGCACCATAGGAATTACCAACGATGATCGTCAGCTTAGGTGGACGAAAGTTGGCCACCGCCTGAATCATCTTCGAACCGTGCTTGACCTGGCCACCAACTTCAGCCTCGACCCCAACCAGAAAACCGGTGGTGTTCTGGAGGAATATCATCGGCGTGTTGCTCTGGTCGCAAAGCTGCAGAAACTGGCTGGCCTTCTTGGCGCCTTCTGGGGTGATGGGTCCGTTGTTGGTAATGACGCCGACGCGCCAGCCGTCAATGTGCGCATGGCCACACAATGTGTGGTCGTCGATATCCGGTTCGAACTCGAGAAATCGGGAGCCGTCCACCACTCGGGCAATCACTTCGCGCATGTCGTACGGAATGCGCTTGTCTTCGGAAACAATCCCGCGCAGTTCCTCGCCGGGGTACAGGGGAGCGCTGGGTTCCGCATCGCGGACCAGCGCGCGGCCGGCATCGGGCGGAAGTTGATCGATAACTGATCTGGCAATGCGGATTGCCTCGGAATCGTTTTCGGCCAGGTACTCGCCGGTCTGGGATACGGTTGCGTGCATTTCTGCACCGCCCAGGGTTTCATGGTCCGCCTCCTCCCCGGTTGCAGCCTTCAACAAAGGTGGGCCGGCTAGAAACAAATGGGTCTGGTTACGAACCAAAATGACATAATCAGACAGCGCCACCTGATAGGCACCACCGGCGGTAGCGTTGCCATGAGCCACGGTAATCTGCGGGATGCCTGCCGCTGACAACTCCGCCTGCTGGCAATACACGCGGCCGCCATCGAGAAATCCATGCTCGCCCCAGGGATCGGGATCGCCACCGCCGGCGAGATTGCCTCCGCCACTTTCGCTCAGGGACACAATCGGCAGCCGTAACGCAAAGGCGATCTCCTGCATGCGAAGATTCTTACGCGTGGTGACGGTGCTGATCGTGCCGCCACGGATGGCATAGTTCCAAACCAGTACCAGCACTCGCCGGGCGCAGACATAGCCGATGCCAACCACGATGTTGCCACCCGCGGTTGAGCCGTCGGTGTCGCCATCCATTCCGAAACCGGCGATCGACGACAGCTCCAGAAACGGCGCACCAGGATCCAACAGGTGTGCCAGCCGCTCGCGCGGCAGAAGTTTGCCTCGCTTTTCCGCCCGTTCCCGATAGCGTTCTTCGCTCTTTCGAATGTTGCTTTCCACCTCGCGAATGCGTGCAACGTAGTCCTGCATGAATCGAGCGTTGGTCGCGTATTCCTCGCTACCGACATCGAGTTTGGAGTTGATCTGACTCACGTTACTTCTGCCTCCAGTTCGAGCTCAACGAGCAGCTGCCCCTTTTTTACCTGCACGTCCCGGGCCGTGTGAACAGCTGTTACCACGCCGTCTCCGTCGGCCACGTGGCGGTGCTCCATCTTCATCGCTTCCACCACCACCACTGTCTGCCCTTTGCTGACCCGATCACCGAGAGCCACGGCGAGACTGATGACCTGCCCTTCCGTCGCCGCAGCAATTTGTCCACTTGCCGTGGTGGCCACCGCAGAGCGCGGACGATAGGTAACCTCAGCCGCCACCAGCTGCCGCGCGCCGAGTTGGACGAACACGGTGCCGTCGCGAAACGCATACGGCACCCGGCAACGCACCCCGTCGATCGTGCAATCCGCGGTCACGCCATCCAGCGCAAGCGCCTCAATGTGGTGCTCCAGATCAGCAACCGTTACCCGATAACCGGAACCGTCAGCCTCAATCGCCACCGGTATGTCAGCATCGGCAATGTTCACCACCCGCCGCTTGATCATTCCTGCGGAGTTGGACCAGTGCTGCCACTGGACCGGTTGAGGATCAATCAGTCTGAGCAGCAGCGCACTCGCGAGTGCGATCTCCGCACCACCCCAGGTCGCTGCCTGGATCAGGTTCTCGGCCGGCGCCTCATCGATGTAACTGGTAGTGGCGGCTCCTTCGACAAACACCGTGTCGAGCAGCAACTGGCGAAGAAAGAACTGGTTCGTGACCACCCCAAGCAACGTTGTGGTCTCCAGCGCTTGAATCAGCCGTCGACGGGCATGTTCCCGGGATTCTCCATGGGCGATGATCTTCGCCACCATCGGGTCGTAGTACGGGCCCACCTGGTCGCCTTGCTGCAATCCATGATCCACGCGGACTCCGGCGCCCGACGCGGGTTGCCACTCGAGAATCGTCCCAGTCTGGGGAATGAAACCCGCGGCCGGATCTTCGGTATACAGGCGCGCTTCAATCGCGTGCCCTTCAATTCGAATATCGTCCTGAGTCGCTGGCAACGGTTGACCGGCAGCAATGATCAACTGCCAGTCGACCAGATCGATACCAGTAACCAGTTCCGTCACCGGGTGCTCCACCTGCAGACGGGTGTTCATTTCCAGAAAGCTGAAACTGCCATCGTCGCCGACCATGAACTCTACGGTCCCAACACCCAGGTAGCCGCAGGCTTTCGCCACCTTCACCGCGGCTTTCCCCATGTCCGATCGCATGGCTTGCTCAACGGCCGGAGACGGCGCTTCTTCGATCACTTTCTGGTGACGGCGTTGCAGAGAACAGTCGCGTTCACCCAGGTGAACGACATTGCCGAACGCATCAGCGGCGACCTGGAACTCAATGTGGCGGCCGTGGACTATGAGCTTTTCGAGAATCAGCTCATCGTTACCAAACGCACTCATCGCCTCGCGGCGGGCGGAATCGATCGCGGCGGCAAGACCGGCGCCGTCATCAACCCGGCGCATCCCACGACCACCACCGCCGGCTGCAGCTTTCACCATCAGCGGGTAGCCAACCGAATCGGCCGCGGCTAAGAGTTCGGCGTCGTCCTGCCAGGATCCCTGGTAACCGGGAATAGCAGCGACTCCTGCTTCCTCGGCGGCGATTTTTGCTGCGCGTTTGTTACCCATAAGCTCAATCACATCGGCCGAAGGACCGATGAAAATAATCCCTGCAGCGCTGCAGGCGCGGGCGAATTCCGCGTTCTCAGACAGGAATCCATATCCCGGGTGAATCGCCTCAGCGCCGGAACGGCGTGCCGCCTCGAGCAGTTTTTCGATATTGAGATATGAATCCACTGCACTGGAACCACCCAGCGCAACCGCCCGGTCGGCGACCCTCACATGCATCGCGTCGCGATCCACGTCGCTGAACACCGCAATGCACTGCAATCCTGCTCCGCGCACACTGCGCGCAATCCGAACAGCAATCTCGCCCCGATTGGCAATCAATACGTTGTTGAACATCCGTTCAGTCCCAGTCCGGTTCGCGTTTTTCGAGGAACGCACTGATGCCTTCTTTGGCGTCCGCGCTGTTCAGGCACGCCTCAATCTGGGTGCGCAGAAACGGCAGCGCGGCATCGAACTCCATGTCTTCCTGGGTGACAAACGCCTGTAGCCCCATCTGCATGGTACCCGGCGCCAGGTTCACCAAGGCGTTGGCTATGTGCGCAACACGCGTATCGAGTTGCGCGGCCGGAACCGCCTCGTTGATAAGGCCGTACTGTTCGGCGTGAGCAGCACTCATCGGCTCACCGCGCATGATGAAATCGAGACCCGCGCGCTTTGGCATCAGCCGGAACAGACCCGCCATAACCATGAACGGCCAGATGCCGCGTTTGATTTCGGGCGCGGAAAACATCGCGTGATCTGCGGCAATCGCGTGACTGGCATTGCAGACCAGCAGCAGCGCGCCAGCCAGGACGCCGCCTTGAATCTTTGCGATCACCGGCTTGTACAGGTGGCGGATCCGCAGGCTGATATCATCGGATTCGCCGCGCTTTGGCACGGTCGATGCTGACGGGTCTGCCGCCCCGCTCATCATTCGTAAATCGCCGCCCGCGCAAAAAATATCACCGCTGGCCGCGAGTACGACGACCCGAATGTCGCGCTCCTGGCGGGCATAGTCCAGCGCGTAGATCAACTCGTTGGTCATCGCCGCGTTGATCGCGTTGCGGCGTTCCGGACGGTTCAGGGTAATGGTCAGCACATGACCGTCCTGGGCGATTTCGATGGCCTCAAAAACCAGACCTTCCAGCGACAAATTTTCGCCGTTCATGCGGAAACCTCATCGGCAAGCGCGGCAGGGGCCTGAATGTGTTTGCTGCGCAGATATTCGCCAAGAGACTTGGCCTGACCATCTATGCGTGAGTTGGACGAGACTCCGTCGCGCAGTATGCCGTGTACGTAGAAGTTCATTGCTTTGAGGTTCGGAAGATCGTATCGATCGATCTCATAGATCGCAGTGTCCGGCAGCAGTCGCTTGAGTTCATCGACGGTCAGATATTCGTGCAGAAACGCATACGCCCTGTCCGTTCGTGCCCACACCCCCAGATTGGCGCATCCGCCTTTGTCTCCCGAACGGGTGCCAAACAAGCGACCAAACGGAATACGAACAGTGTCCCCTGCCGGGCTCGGACCAATATCAACTGGTACGCGCTGATAGTAGATCTCATCCAGCTCCAGCTGGCTTGTGGGGGCCACATCAGTCGTCTTGCCCCCGCAATGAACGCGTTCTACCACGTGCCGGCTGTCCACCAGGGCCGGCCAGTACACGAGCACTTCAGATCCGGAACCGGCCATGGAGCGGCCGGTAAAACCGGGGAAGTTCGCCAGAGCCAACTCAACGATTTTCGCCGAGAACAGTCTGCCCACCACATCCGGATCCCTGGATCGCACGTCGATCTTCAAACTGGCGAAGGCTTCCTCGTTCGTCGTGGGGTCCTGCTTGTCACTACGAATGAGTTGAATCTCCACTTCGTCGAACTGTTCGTGACCACCCAGGGAATCGAACAGTGCGTCCAGAAAGATATCTGCTTTGGCCTCAATATCCAGGCCGGTGAGGATCACTTCGGTACCATTGCGAAAGCCGCCCGCGGTGTTGATACAGACCTTGTGCGTGGGCGGCGGACTGGAACCCCGACACCCGCTGACCCGCACTCGATCCGGCCCAACCTGCTCAATGTTCAGAGTGTCGAAATGGGCAACAACATCCGGATTCAGATAAGCCGGCGTGGATATTTCGTAGAGCAGCTGCGCTGTTACCGTTCCAACCGATACCAGTCCCCCTGTGCCCGAGTGTTTGGTGACCGTGAAGCTTCCGTCCGCCTCAATCTCGGCAATGGGATAGCCGACATTGCGAAAGCTGGGCACCTCCTGAAAGAACGAATAGTTGCCCCCGGTGGCCTGTGCGCCACACTCGATGATATGGCCGGCGGCCAGCGATCCAGCCAGGGCGTCGTAATCGGCCCGGGACCAGCCGAACTTCCAAGCCGCGGGGCCGATGACGACTGCCGCATCGGTTACCCGCGGGCAGATGACAACATCGGCGCCCTGAGCGAGCGCTTCGGCAATACCCCAGCCACCAAGGTAAACGTTGGCGGTCAACGGTTCGTTACCAGACCCGGCCAGCGCGCCACCCTTGTCGATGTTCTCGAAACGCTCGCCCTGTTCGGTGAGGTCATCCAGGCGCCCGATAAGATTGTCGCCGTCAATGTAGGCCACGCTGGCAGACAAACCCAACTCCGCAACGATGGCCTCGATCTCTGTGGCCATACCAGCGGGATTCAGCCCACCGGCGTTAGTGACAATCTTGATGTTCCGCTCAAGGCAAAGTGCGATCACTTCGCGCACCTGCTTTAGAAACGTACCCACAAAGCCGGACTTTTCTCCTCGCTGACGTTTCTGATTATAGAGAATGGCCATGGTCAGTTCCGCCAGATAATCACCGGTGAGAACGTCGATGGGACCCTCTTCGACCATCTCCCGAGCTGCGGACAGCCGGTCGCCGTAGAAGCCGCTACAGTTTGCGACCCGTAGAACCTGCGCGCTCCCTTGCTTGTCAGCCACGT
>JAYGEV010000210.1:0-16456 GCA_046582225.1 Pseudomonadales bacterium | reverse complement strand
GGCAACATAATGTGGAGCGGTGGTCCGGTCCGATACACACTTTCAGGGCGGACATTGACACGCGAATTGCCTCCATTGGTCGCCTACCTTGGTGATGGAGCGGAGGCGACGGTATTTGAGCAGAATGGTCAAACCCCGCTGATCAGGGCGGAACTGATGGAGAACGGCTTTGTAAAGATCGGGATCACCAAGCTGCTGACGAAACTACTCGACAATCCCTGGCCTGGCGCCAATCCAGACCACATGGTCGTGCTAGAAGTTGAGGAACAAATCTTTTAGGATCAACTGGTTAGCCCGAACGTATGCCCACAATGCTAAACACCATTAGTACCCGACTTGTGGAACCAGCGCGCTGGCTGGTGGTTGCTCTGATCGCGTATACCCTGGCTAACGGCGTTTTGTATTTCGTCTCGCCGCCCCAAAGCGAACTCACCGGCCAGAATCCGCCAACTGCTGCTGAGCGCCGCCGAGCAAGCCCAGACATCAACGACATCCTCTCGCGCAATCTGTTCGGGGTCGCAGATGCGGCAAACAAACCGATGCGGTCCGCGGCGGCGGCCAGGGAAACCCCGCTGCCGCTGGAATTGCAGGGCGTATTCGTCGCCGAAATTTCGGCGGACTCCGCCGCTATCGTCGCCCAGAAGGGCAAGCCGGGTACCTTGTACGTGATCGGTCAAACGCTGCCTGGCAACGCCGAACTGGTCGAAGTGCACACCGACCATGTCGTGTTGCGTAGAGCCGGGGTTCGGGAAACCCTCACGTTTCCCGAGGTTGGCGCCCAGATGATCGCTGACAACTACCCTCACGACACCGTCGCCGTGCGCGCGACTCTACTTCAGCAGCGCGGTCCCGGTCGCAATATCGGCCGTGATTCCCGCCCGCCAGGCGTCACGGCCGGGTCCTCACAGCGCGCGGTTGCGGGGGATTTCGTGTCGACCTATCGAAAGCTCATCGACGAGGATCCCGAGGCCGCGCTGTCGGGGCTTGGCATCGCCCCAGTGAGCCAGGGGGCGTCGTCCGGATACCGTCTGGGCAACCTTGCTGACTCACCCTACCTCAGTCAAACTGGTCTGCAGCCCGGCGACGTGATTCTGTCCGTAAACGGGCGCCCGGTGGGGGACATCAGCCGGGATAAGATGGAAATCGACAACGTACTGGCGCAGGGGTCGGCACGGCTGGAAGTACAGCGGGGGACGCGGCGCTTTTTTTTGACGGCATCGCTGCGCTAAGAGTTCGATAACAAAAAAAATGGCGACCAACATCTCCATTCCCGTCGTTCTGCGCTTGATGCTCTGCGTCGCTTTACTGTGGTCCCCAGCTACCCGCGCCCAGGAGCAGACCTGGAAAATCAACATCAAAAACGCGGATATTCACGAGTTCGTTGCTCAAGTGGCGTCCATCACCGGCAAAACCTTCGTCATCGATCCACGTTTGAAGGGAAACGTTACCGTTATCTCGAGCACCAGCATGGACGTGGACGCAATCTACTCGCTGTTTCTTTCCGTATTACGCGTACACAACTTCACCGCCACACCGTCCGGCGACGTCATTCGAATTCAGCAGAACGCGACCGGTAAACAAACTCCCGGAATTCGCGGTGAGCTTGCCGAGATCGCACCCGAAGAACTGGTTACGCGAGTGGTCGCGGTGCAAAACGTTGAATCCGCCGAGCTCGTTAAGATCCTGCGGCCTCTGATCCCACAATACGGACACATCGCGGCCGTTGCAGTGCCGAATGTCGTGATCATCAGCGACCACGCCGACAACATCCTCAGAATCATCGGAATGATCGAGCAGATCGATGTGGCAGATGAAGAAGAAATCGTCGTTGTACCGCTTCAGGAAGCGTGGGTTGGAACCGTTGTCGCGTTGCTCGAAAAGCTCGCACCCGATCAGATGGGGCGCAATGCCCAGGGCCCCCAGCGTATTCAGATCATCGCCAACGAGCGCAATAACTCGTTGGTGTTGAAGGGCAAGCCACGACCCGTTGCCGCGGTATTAAAGCTCATCGAAAAGCTCGACCGGCCTGCGACAACTACCGGGTCAACGCAGGTCATCTACCTCAAGTATGCGGACGCCACCAAGATCGCCGAAATTCTCACCGCGGTGATCGATAATCAGTCCAGTACCGGCCAGGACGGCGCCACCCAGCGCCCGAGCATCCAGCCAGATGAAGCGTTGAACGCCATTGTCGTGCGCGCGGACCCCGGAACCATGAGCGAGATCCTGGAAATTCTGGAGAGCCTCGACGTGCGTCGGACCCAGGTACTCATCGAAGCAGCCATCGTCGAGATTTCGATCACCGACAACTCGGATATCGGGGTGGAAATGGCGGCCGTCGATGAGTCCGGCAATACCATCCCGCTGTTCACCACAAGCCTGGACGGTATCATTCAAGGTCTGATAGGCAACGTGATCGGGACACCAACGCTGGATGGCGAGGGCAACGTGGTGCAGCAGCAATCGGTGCTTTCCGGCGTTGCATCCATCTCCAGTCCGACTCTCGCCGTTGCGCGCATCGATGCGGGTGACATATCGTTCGGCGCGGTGGTGCGGGCGCTGGCGACAAACTCCAACGCCAACCTGCTGTCGACCCCGAGCATTCTGACGCTGGACAATCAGGAGGCGAAAATCGTCGTCGGCAACGAGGTGCCATTTCGCACCGGTTCTTTCACAACGCAAGGCGACGGCAGCACCAATCCATTCACCACCATTCAGCGCGAGGACGTCGGTCTGCAGCTAACCGTCACGCCACATGTCCACGATGGCACTTCGGTACGTCTCGAGGTCTATCAGGAGGTGACCAACGTGATCCCCACCCCTGTGGGGGCTGACGGGTTCTCCGATGTGGTAACCTCCAAGAGAACCATCGAAACAACGATCCTCGCAGAAGACCGGCAAACCATCGTCTTAGGGGGATTGATTCAAGACGACATAACCGAATCAGTGAAGAAGGTGCCCTTTCTCGGCGACATCCCGGGTCTGGGGTGGTTGTTCCGCTCAACCAGCAAGACGCGGACCAAGAGCAACTTGCTGGTTTTCCTGCGTCCCACCATCATTCGTAGCAAGGAAGACGCCAACCAGGTTACGAATCGGAAGTATGAAGACATCTGGGAAGTGGAAATTACCTCCGGGGGAAGCCAGTCTGAGATTTCTGAAACATTCCGTGGACGTCCAAACTAACCGCGGACTCAACGTACCCCCCAATGCAGCCGCTTAGGCACGTCGGCTACCTGATCAGCCGCTGGCTCATCAAGGCCATCGTTCGACCGCGAATTGCCGGCTCAACGCCAGAATTCAGCACGCCCGATGATGAGCACCCGGAGACCATTTTCGTGCTGCAGAGCCGCTCGTTGAGCGACCTGATTGTGCTGGAAATTCTCAATCAGAAGCTCGGTCTTGCAAGCCCGCTCGATCCTGTACGCCTCGGCTCACACGAGGAGCAACGGCGAGTTTTTTTCCTCAACCGCGCCAGCAATGGATGGTTCCAGCGAGATACCATGACCAAGCCTTCCAGGCGGATGGTGCGAATTCTTGCGCATGCCCAGGAAGCCCCCGATACGATGCTTCTGCCGGTCGCGATTTTCTGGGGTCGTGCGCCCGCCCGCCACCGATCCATATTTCGAATTCTGATCGCTGAAAACTGGGCAGTTACCACGCGTTTGAAGCGGTTGATCAACATGTTTCTCAGCCGCAAGGAGATCTTCGTACATTATGGCAATCCGATCGCATTGGGGTCATTGGCGGATTCCAATCTCGATAAGCAACGAATTGTTCGCCGTACCGCGCGGCTGCTTCGAGTTCAGCTACGCAACCAGCGCGTCGCGACGATCGGTCCCGATTTTTCTCACGAACGTACGCTGGTCACTCAGATACTTGGCAGCCGCAGGGTCATGGACGCGATCCAGGCAACAGCCGGCAACGAAACAGCTACCCAGATAAAACGGCGCGCGCGCAAGGCTGCCACGAGCATCGTCTCCGACATGTCGTATCCAACGATTCGGGTCTTGGAGCGATTACTAGCCTGGTTCTGGAACAGAATCTACGACGGCATCGAAATCCATGGCCTGGAGCGAGCAATGAAAATTGCCGAGACTCACACGCCCATATACACCCCATCACACCGCAGCCACGTTGACTATCTGTTGTTGTCCTACCTGCTCCACCAGCATGGGTTGATGATTCCGCACATCGCCGCCGGCGACAACATGAACCTCCCGATCGTTGGTGGTTTGTTGCGCCGCGCTGGCGCATTTTTCATGCGCCGCAGCTTCCGTGACGACCCGATCTATGCCGCAGTTTTTTCTGAGTACCTGTATCAGGTCTATCGGCGCGGGCACTGTGTGGAGTTCTTTCCCGAGGGTGGACGTACCCGCACAGGGCGCCTCCTACCACCCCGGCTGGGCCTGCTGAAAATGACGCTACAGCACAACGCTCGTGGCATGCCCAGACCGCTGGCGCTCGTTCCGGTGTACTTCGGCTACGAGAAGCTCATCGAGGCCGGCAGCTACCTGGAGGAACTGCGCGGGACGAAAAAGCAGAACGAATCGCTTGGAGACGTTTTTCGCAGTCTGCGCCTGATCCGACAGAATTTCGGCAAGGTCAGCGTAAATTTTGGAGCCCCGATCGAGATTGACGAATGGTGTGAAGCGAACGCCAACCTGCCCGAGGACGAGCAACCCCGCGTTCTGGGTCAGGAGATAATGAAACGTATCAACCAAAGCGCGTCGATCAACCCGATAAATCTCGTCGCACTGGTCACTTTGTCGACACCGAGGCTCGCTATCGATGAGCGACGACTGACGGATCAGATTGGGTGCTACATCGACCTGTTGAGCGCTGATGCCAGCCACCACGACTACACCATTACCAAGCAGTCACCCGCTGAAATCGTCAGGTATGTCGAGCACCTCGGAATGCTGAATCGCGAAAAGGAAGAGTTCGGCGATGTCCTGTGCCACGATCAGTTTTCTGCGGTTTTGATGACCTGGTATCGAAACAACGTAACGCACACAATGGCGTTGCCATCTCTGATCGCATGCATGACGATCAACAGACGCCGCCCGCTGAACAAGACAGCGCTTCTGCGTATGGTAGATACAGTGTTTCCATACCTTGCCGCAGAACTCAACATAGCTGAAGATCCCGGTGCCGTTGATCGCTGGCTCGGGCACCTGTTGAACGCAGAGCTTCTGCAGCTGCATCCCGATGGTGGCTACTGCGCGCCGCCGGTCCGAAGCCTACCCCATCACCGTTTGTATATGTTGTCTCAGCTGATCATGCAGACGCTCGAACGCCTGTACATTGTAATTGGGCTCCTGACTCACGCAGACGTTGATGCACATCATAAGTATCTGGACCGACAGGAGTTAGAGAAACAGAGCCAGCAGATGGCCCGAAAGCTGTCTCGAATCTACGGACTCAACGCGCCCGAGTTTTTCGACGCTCAGCTGTTCAATGGATTTATCGACAAACTCATTGCAGACGGCGTTGTCTCCGAAGGAGCCGAAGGCGCGTTGGGTTACAGCCCCGTTGTCGAGGATGTGATCAAGGCCGCCGAGGGGGTCATCGATGCCGAATTTCGTTACGCCGTGCTGCGCGGGGACTGATTCTCTACGTGTTCACGCCGCGGTAGACATCGTAGCGTACTGAACGGCCTTTGATCTGCCAGTCGGGTGTTCCCACCATCGGATCCTGCAGTCGGCGTTTCAACACCACCCGCGCCACCGGTGGACGTCGGGCAAGTTCTACCCAGTCCTTCAATGGGTGGGAGTCAGGCGTCGTCAGTTCAGCTAGAAACTGCATAGCTTTACCCGGCAGGGCGCCTTTGCGCCGAGACCCAAACATCGGATCAAGGTAGATCACCTCGAAATCACGATCCGAGGGCGTGGTACCTGCAAGCCAGTCCCACGTATCTGCATGCTCAATTCTTGCGTCAAAATCTTTGGCCACGAACATTCCCAGATAGCTATCGAGCAGTGCGCAAAGCATCAGGTCGCGCTCCATCAGGACCACTGCGCAGCCGAGAGCGCACAACGTCATACCATCCAGTCCGATGCCTGCCATGGCGTCAAGTACACGTGGGCGATGTGAAGCTGACGCCCCACAGGCTCTGGCAAGCTCACCGCGCAACGTCGCGCGCCGGGTTACCTCAGCGGGTTGCAGGCAGACACCATGCGGATCCCGGTCGCGATACAATTCCAGACGCCCACCGCGCCACCACAGGAAAAAGCCAGAAGCGTCCAGCGGACGTCGCTGTGTCTGGATCAGTTCGAACTCGGATGCCCACAATTGCACATGGTCCCGAACTTCCGGCGGAAAGAAAAGCTGCAAGTCATCCCCAACCACGCCCTACGAGAGGCTACGGTATAGGCTTCACACGTAAATATCGATATTCGCGCCGGTGGCATCGGCACGCAGGAGCGTGGTACTGCTGTAAGTCAGAACAGCGTGCGACCTGTTCGGTGGGTGCCCGACCAACCGCCGCAATCCCGGCGTGCTCTGGTCTGCCCATGGTTCACGCGCGAACACGGGCCCGCCGCCTGAAGCACCAAGCTGCTTGCCCCGCGAATATGGGATTGAGAGGTTGCCGACCGATGCAGTGTTCATAACTCGCACTGGCAGTATAGTCTGGATTCACGGGTCTTCATGACGCAGCCGATTCCAGGGAGAATCCCCATCGACGTAGATCGGCAACCCTGCGGCCGGATCCAGCGCGTTGCCGGTCTTGTGCGCGGCAGCTCCGAGTTCCGCGATTACTGCGGCGCTGCATTGAATCTCTCCCGCCCACTGGACAGCTGCCTCATCAGCCAACAGTTCCGAACCCCACCACGGTGGCTTATTGCCTACTGCAACCCACTCCGATTGTTCAAAATCCACGGGCCAGCGCGTACACAGCACATCCTCGACAACCTGGCGAATTACCCCTTCACGGTGAGTAAACCCAGCCAGATAGTAGGCGTCGCGATGCGAGCGCGTCATGGTCACGAGGCGCGTTGCGGTTGGGGTCAGGTTGCGTACCGCAGAGTGCACCTTGGTCAGCGACGAGGCCACCGGAACGATAACCGCGCCGGTGCCGAACGCGATGCCCTGCGCAACTGCCGCCGCGATCCGCACCCCGGTGAACGATCCAGGTCCGGCGCCGAACGCAACGACATCAACATCGGCGCCCGCTAATCCCGCCCGTTCGCACAGTTCATCGATCATCGAGAGCACCACCTCGTTATGCATGCGCTCAACTTTACGTGTATCCTCAAACCGCCTTGAGCCGTACTGCACGGCAACCGAACAAAGCGCACCTGACGTTTCCAAAGCAAGAACCGTTGTCATCGAGGTATGTTATCCAACCCCTGGATTTGAGCGAAGCCGTAATACGAATAGTTAACGGTATTACTCCGTTTAAAGCCACTGAGTCCGTGCCAGTATCTGCGGCCACTATGCGAGTGGCCGCACAGGACGTCATTGCCGATGTAAGCCTGCCGCCATTTGCGAATTCAGCCATGGACGGCTTTGCTGTGTGCAGTGGGCACCTGCGCGGTGAACCGCCGTTCGAGTTAAAAGTTGCAGGCGAAAGTTTTGCCGGCCACCCGTACTCTGACCGGGCCGCGTCGGATTCCTGCGTCAGGATCTTCACCGGCGCCGCTATGCCCGATGGTTTTGACGCGGTCATCATCCAGGAAGATTGCAAGATTCTCGATTCGGCTATCCGAACCAGCGTGCGTGCGATGCGCGGCGACAACGTTCGCGATGTCGGGCACGACATCGTCAAGGGTGACACGATCGTTCGCCGGGGCCAGACCCTGACACCCTTCGCAATCGGCTGGTTGGCGGCCTGCGGCCACACCCACGTGAACATCGTCGCGCGGCCGAAAGTCGCAATCTTTTCTACCGGTGATGAGTTGCGCGAACCTGGAGAGCCACTCGGACCGGGGCAAATCTATGATGCGAATCGTTTCCTGATGAGCGCTTTGCTCGCGCGACTGCCAGTGGAAGTCATCGACCTCGGCGTGCTGTCCGACGATGAGCGCGCAACCGAACAGGCCCTGTCAACAGCGGCCCTGAGCGCGGACGTGTTACTGACAAGCGGTGGAGTTTCCGTCGGCGACGCAGACTACGTGACCCGCGTTGTGCGCACGATCGGCGATCTGGAGATCTGGCGGCTGAATATCAAGCCTGGAAAGCCCCTCGCCTACGGCCGAATCGGCAAGTGCCTGTTCTTTGGTCTGCCCGGAAATCCGGTATCGGCGATCGTTACGTTTCTGTTGATCGCGTGTCCCGCACTAAAGCGGCTAACAGGAGCTAACGACTTCAGTCCAACACAGCAACGTGCCGTGCTCTCCGAGTCAATTAGACACAAGCCGGGACGAGAAGAATACCAGAGAGGGTTCGTGACCAGCCTCGAACGTGGCACGACTGTGCGCGTGACCGGAGACCAGAGTTCCAATCGACTTGCGAGTTTCGCAAACGCCAATTGTTTGATTCGAATCCCGAAGGAATCGGGAGACCTGGCAGCAGGTGCCGAGGTGACTGTGCTGCCGTTCTTCGGCCTCATCTAACAAGCGCCTGAAACCAGACGCTTGTTAGAACAGCATTCAAGCCGCCTCGACGAGGGTGGCCGCCGAAATCGAAATTTCAACGGCCTTACCCATCGAGCGGATCAGATGCCTAGCGCTTTCGCTTCGCTGGCGCCTTACGACGCTTAGCGGGAGCTTTTTTCTTCTTGGCGGCCGCTTTACGCTTGGCTGGAGCCTTTTTCTTCTTGGCCGCAGCCTTTCGCTTCTTAGCGGGCGCTTTCTTGCGCTTGGCTGGGGCTTTTTTCTTCTTGGCGGCTGCTTTTCGCTTCTTGGCGGGTGCCTTGCGCTTCTTGGCCGCTGTCTTTCTCTTGGCAGGTGCGCGGCTCTTCGCCGCTGTCTTACGCTTAGCCACCTTTCTCTTGGCGGTCTTCTTCTTAGCGGGTCGCTTCTTTGCTGCGCTTTTAGCTCTCGGCATAAAGAATCTCCTCAGCTTTCCATTTCATCAGTTTAGTACGTGGTCAGTACGTCTAGATCGCTTAGTTGAAATCCAGATCAACATACATCAATTGATTCTCTCGAAAACCGATTCGGCGAATACCTAACTTCTTACGGCTTCTGGCAACAACCGATCAAAACAATAATGCAAAAGTTTCGATCGTGCGATTTCAACCACTAAAGAATAGATAAAAAATCCGCTCTCGCAAAAATCGCACGCATGATATTTACACTCGCAAAAAATGTCACTACTTGTTTCGCAACTTTGAAAGAATTTTTTCCTGTATTTCTTGCATGCTACCGCGCCCATCGACTGCAAAATATCGCAACAAACTGTCATTAGCTTGTTGTTGGTATCTTTCAATCAACGGATGCGTCTGTTCGTGATACACAGCAAGTCGATCACGCACAGTAATTTCGTGATCGTCATCACGTTGAACAAGTGGTTCGCCGGTTTCATCATCAACATCAACTACTTTCGGAGGGTTGAACTCAATGTGATAAATGCGACCGGATGCGGGGTGCACACGCCGCCCACCCATACGGTTGACGATCTCTTCGTCAGGCACCGAGATCTCGACGACAAAATCAATCGAAACACCCGCCTCGGCGAGCGCTTGTGCCTGTACAACTGTCCTTGGGAATCCGTCAAACAGAAACCCGTTGTCGCAGTCATCCCTGGCAATGCGTTCCTTAACAAGATCAATGATGATCTCGTCGGATACCAGTGCACCTGATTCCATCACCGCTTTCACGCGATTGCCGAGCGATGTTCCCGCACTCACCGCGCTCCGCAACATATCACCCGTCGATATCTGCGGAATTTCGAACTCACTGCAGATGAATTGGGCTTGAGTTCCCTTGCCAGCTCCCGGCGGACCGAGGAGTATTATTTTCACGAGTGGTCTCCTTAATTGGTTGCGGGAATCGCTGGTCCGGCTTGCTTACGCATTGACCCGTCGTGCGTCCACAACGTCTGGAACTTGCCTCAGCTGTTCGATGATCAACGTCAAGTCGCGCAGCCCCGCGAGCTTCGGTCGAGAGAGACATAGGCAAGGCTTTTCTCTGGATCTACACGGCCCGTGTTCGCCAGCAGAGAAACATGGTTGTCGCTCAACAACGATGTGATGTCGCGAAGCAGGCCCTCTCGATCCTGGGCTTCAATCGAAACGGAAAATACCTGATCGTCATCGGCCCCGTCTTCGGTATCAGACAGCAAACTCAATTGATGGACGCTGGAAGCAGTGGGGTAAAGGCACTCCACAAGGTCGGCAATGTGACAGTCTCCCACCGCGAGCGCGCTCGCTACGGCGGTCTCATCGTCAAGGTGAAGATCATGCGCAACGCGTTGCATTGCCTGCGCATCCGGCCGCGCTACGCACAACCGATCCATCATATCCGCAATAGCGGCGATCCCATAAGCGCGATTCTCGTAGTCTGGCCGCTCTCGAAACCATCCTTGAATCTTATCCCGTGCACGCGCCGTACGCACATATCCAAGTTGTTTATCCAGCCAGTTGCGCTCCGGCGATTCATACTTCGCGGTAATGACTTCGACACGCTGACCGGTTTGCAAAGGAGTGTTCAGGCTGACGGGTCGGCCGTCGACGCGCGCGCCCGTACAGCGATGCCCCACCTCGGTGTGAACTCGATACGCAAAATCAACGGGTGTGGCACCACGGGTCAGGTCCAGCACGTGCCCTTGCGGCGTGTAGACGAATATTCTTTCCTCCCGGAGGTTCTCGGCCAGTTCTTCGCCCGGATCGGCAGAGCTTAGAGCCCAGTCACGCGCTTCATCCTGCCACGCCACGACCTGCCGCAACCACTTCATCTTTTCTGTCAGCGGTCCGTCTTCGCTCACACCGTCTTTGTAGACCCAGTGCGCACACACCCCAAGTTCCGATTCCTCATGCATTTCGAACGTGCGCACCTGCACCTCGAGGGTTTTGCCCCCTGGACCCATTACCGCGGTATGTATCGAGCGGTAACCGTTTTCTTTGGGGGCAGCGATGTAGTCGTCAAACTCGCGGGGGATGTGTTGCCATTGAGTATGTATGACACCCAACGTGGAGTAACACTGCGCGATATCTGGCACAAGGATGCGAACCGCCCGAACATCGTAGACTCCGTCAAATTCAACGTGCTTAACACGCATCTTTCGGAAGATGCTGTAAATATGTTTGGCTCGCCCGGTAACAACGGCTTCGATATTGCGTTCGCTCAGTTTGTCTTCGAGCAACGCCACGATCTGCGAAACCTGCTCTTCGCGCTCCTGCCGGCGTCCATCGAGCTGTTTGGCAATGGACATATAAACATCCGGTTCCAGATAACGCAGCGCCAGATCTTCAAGTTCCCACTTCAATTGCCAGATACCCAGCCAATTGGCAAGCGGTGCAAAAATAAGGTGTGCCTCACGAGCGATGCGCTGTTGTCGCTCTTCGGTGCCGGTTTTGGCCAGTCGCAAGGCCACCACCCGTTCCGCGAGCTTCAACACCGCTATCCGCGCATCATCGATCAGCGACACCAGCATGCCGCGAACATTGTCTACCTGATCTATGCCCTCGCTGGTTTGCATGCGCGCATTGGACATCTCCAGAATGCTCGTCGTCCCCATGCGCGCAACGGTGCTCACCAGGTGGGCGACATCATCGCCCAATTTTTTTGCGATGGTACTTCGTGCCAACATGCCCGTACGCACCGGACGATAGACCAGAGCCGCGACGACCGTAGCTGTGTCCATCTTCAGAGCTGCAACGAGCTGTGCCAGCGTGATACCGCTGCTGAGATCGCGTTCACCCTGCTCGCCCAGGTCACCTAACAGATCACCAGCGGCTCGCAACGGAATCGGCTGGAGTTGGGAATGCTCAGCACACAACTGCTCCACCCATGCGACGAAGTTGATGCTTCCGTCAGTTCGCCTTGGTGTGGTGTCGCGAACTTTTACCATATCAGCTCAAACGCCTGCAGCGCTGAATCAGCATGCCCGGGACGGTTCGCGGGCAAACACGCCAAGTGTCTCGACGTGGGACGTATGTGGAAACATGTCGAACACACCGACCTCCCCCAGCGTAAAGCCATTCCTGACCAGGACCGCCGCGTCACTGGCAAACGTCAGCGGGTTACACGATATATAGACCACTCGTTGCAGCGTTTTTGAGCGCAACCAGGTGTCCAGGTGCGGGCCGGCGCCGGAACGCGGCGGATCAAGCAACAGTTGTGATGCATCCGCCGGCAATTTATAAGCCGGATCATACAGATCAGCCACGCGAAACTCACACCTCGAAGCAAGTCCATTGAGTGCAGCATTCTCTTCTGCTCTGGCGATCGCTCCGGCATTCACCTCGTAGCCCAGGACATGTCCACCGAGGCGAGCGACAACCAGGGAAAAATTTCCAATTCCGCAGAAAAGGTCTGCAACCACCGTGCCTGCTACAGGTTGAACGGCGGCAGCAACCCAGCTTGCCAGCACGCGGTTCATGAACGGGTTTACCTGAATAAAATCCGTGACATCAAACCGAAACGTCAACCCGAAGTCCATATTCGAATAGGTCAGCCACGGATCCGCACGCACTGGCCACAGCAGCTCCAGGGTGTCATATCCGCCTGACTGCAGATAAACACGCATCCCACGTGCGCGTGCCAGGTCCTTCAGGCATTCTCGATCAGCTTTGTCCAGCGGTTCCAGGTGGCGAACGATAAACGCCTGTTCCACGTCGCCCGCAACGACCTCTACCTGGGGAATCCGATACCTCTGACTGAGCACTGAAAGCGTAGCCTGTAGATCAGGCAGCAAACCGGCGAGGGGCGTTGCCAGCACGGTGCATTCCGATATCCGCGCGACGCGGCTGCTGAAACTTTCACGAAATCCGACCAGCAACTGCTCACCTGCTTCGGCGCCATCTTTTGCTGGGAGGCAGCGGACGCCCAGGCGCGCTTTGTGCCGATAGTTCATCAGTGGCCCGGACACCGGAGCGTGGAGGAACCTGGGAACAACGCCGTGTCGGTCAAGCTCAGCAAGCAAAGATTTCGATTTCAATTCCAACCCCACCCGATAGTCCAGGTGCTGGGTGGAGCACCCGCCGCAACGTGGAAACGCTCGACATGGTGGCTCGCGACGGTCGGCGGAGGGATCGCGAACAGACTGTGCCTCGGAAAACCAGATCCCGCCTCTGCGCTTGAGTATCCGCGTAGTGACGTGTTCGCCGGGCAACCCGTTCCTGATCCGAACCCGCCTTCCCTCGAACTCGCCTTCACCAAGTCCGTCGGCCGAAATGGCAGTGACCCGGATGTCGATGTCGCGAACTCGTTGGCGCCGCACTAAGGTCTCTCTCGAAACAGCAGACGCCTGCTGGTAAGCGGCTTAGGGCCCAGATGCGCGGTCAGTGCCCTGCGAAAAATTTCCTTCGCCGCCCGCCGCGTCGCGGTTGAATCGAAATCTTCCGCGCCGATTTCGAGCAGGACCGCGCCTGTGTATGTTTCGTTATCGTGCCGATCGTCGGGTGCCACGAAGCCGGACTCAAGATCCAGCAGATAGTCGTCATGAGCAACCAGGTCCGCCCCCGTGGATGCGTCGTGAGCGAAATCCAATCCGTATCCAAGTTCCTGCAACAACTGCTTTTCGAAGCTGCGCAAGACCACATGCATGTGCGGACTCCCCACGCTCAGGCGCTCGATCGCCCACGAAGCTGCTGCGTAGAGCCGCGGCAGCGCGTCGTGTTCGCCCGTCAGCCGGGTTATCAGTTCAACAATATAGAATGCAGCCGCCATGGCATCGCCTTTCAACCACGGATGCGCAAGAGCCTCGTATCCGGTGAGCGTGACCATCGAGCCACGCCCCATCCAGTTGAGGTTCATCGTGTTGAAGGGTTGCAGATCATTGCTCCGGCGACGGCCACGGACGCCTTTCGCTATCGCCGCAATACGACCATGGTGCAACGTGAAAATCGATACGATCAGGCTCGTTTCGCGATAGGGCCGCGTGTGCAGCACAATACCAGGCTCCGCGGACACCCGAGAACCCGGACCGCGTGTACTATTCATACCCCATGCGCTTGAGCGCGCCCTGGTTGTTGGTCCAACCCGGTTTCACCTTGACCCACAACCGCAACATCACCTTTCGCCCGAGCAGGGCTTCAATGTCGTGGCGCGCTTCCTGCCCGACCATCTTCAGTTTCTCACCGCCCTTGCCGATTATTATTCGTTTCTGACCGGCGCGCTCAACGTAAATGTCGGCAGCGATGTCAGTGATGTTTTCGCCATCCGAAAACTCTTCGATGACAACCGCGGTTCGGTGCGGAATCTCATCGCCGTACCGACGCATCAGCTTTTCCCGAATGATCTCCGAAACCAGAAATCGCTCCGGCTGATCAGTAATCTGATCGGCCGGAAACATGTGGGGGTGCGCCGGTAATGCCGAGGAGACTTCGCGTCGCAGTATTTCCAGACCGGTATTGCGCAAAGCCGACAAAGGAATTACCTGCTCAAAACAGTCCAGTTTCTGCAGGTGTGCGATTGCCGGAAGCAACGCATTCTTCTGCTTAAGCAGATCAATCTTATTGATAATGGCAAATCGGCGTGCAGAACTCGCCTTCACATACTCCAAAACCAACTCATCGGCCTGGGTGAATTGATCTCGATCCACAAGCATGGCGATGACATCAACATCGGCCAGCACCGAGGTCGCCGAACGCACCATGTAACGATTCATTGCACGATCTGCGTGATCGTGAATTCCGGGAGTATCTACATAAATCGCCTGATGAGGTCCCTGGGTATCCACACCAAGCAGCAGATGCCGGGTTGTCTGGGGTTTGCGCGACGTGATTGCCAGCTTCTGGCCCAGCATATGATTGAGCAGCGTCGACTTTCCCACGTTGGGTCGACCCACCAAAGCGACGTAGCCGCAATACTCCACCGACTCAGACACGATCCGCGATCTCGACCAGCATCGCCTCGGCGGCTTGTTTCTCTGCACTACGGCGACTGCTGCCCTGTGCGAACTGTTCGACTCCGAGCGCGTCCACGCGACAACAGACGCTGAACACCTGTTGATGATCGGAGCCCTGGGTATCCACGACTCGATATTCGGGAAGCGCGAGCCCGGATCCCTGCAACAATTCCTGCAACCGGGTTTTGGGATCCTTGATAGCGCCGGGATCCAACCGCTGAAGGCGGTCATCAAACAATCTCAGCACGAGTTGTTCCGCCGCAATGATGCCGCCGTCTTCGTGCACCGCACCAATAACGGCTTCCAATGCGTCGGCAAGTATCGATGCACGCTTATGGCCGCCACTTCTCTGCTCGCCAATCCCGAGTCGCAGATGCTCAGAGATCCCGAGTTCCTGTGCAACGTGCGCTAACGTTTCGCCCTTTACCACGCTGGCTCGCATCAACGTCATCACATCTTCGCCATCTCCGGGACGCGACGCAAACAAACGCCTGGCAACTACATATCCAAGCACCGCATCGCCCAGGAATTCGAGTCTTTCGTTGTTCTCGGTGCCCAGGCTCTTGTGGCTAAGTGCCCGAACCAGCAGGCTTGAGTCGCGGAACGTGTACCCGAGAGCGGCTTGCAATCGGGTCAGCCTGGACTCGCGTGCGCTAGCGATAGCTGTAATTCTCCTTGAAAACCAGCACGACCTCGACATTGCCGATCAACGGTTCACGAATCTCATAGGAAATGTCAACCGTGGTATCGATCTTGTTGCGATCTATCGAAATAACGTCTCTGGGTGTGAATTCTCGAAGGTTGTTGATCTTGAATCGTTTCAACAGCAATTTATAAACGTCACGCTTGTCCATGTCATGGACTTCTGGACCTGACAGCCCGTCCATAACCGAACGCAACGTCTGAAAGTCAATATAATGAGGGCCAAGCCGCAGAGTCAGCACAACAACGGCGATAATCAGCCCCGCGAGCCCGATCATTCCAAGCGTTGATACGCCGCGAGGTTTTGTTAAATTAACGATCTGGCGTTGATTGCGCAGGTTGCACCTCCGTTCCACTGAGGTTAGTTGAACCATTGGTTGCGTCCGAATGTGGGCCAGTGTAACCCAGGGTCTTTGTGTACCCAGATCGCGACCGCTTTGCCCACGATGTTTCCTTCAGGCACGAATCCCCACACCCGACTATCCTCACTCTTTCCCCGATTGTCACCCATCATGAAGTATGAATCTTCAGGCACTTCCCATTGCCTGGGTTCCTCGGTAAACGCATAGCGATAGGTTGAGTGAGATCTGTCATCAAGAGATTCCACATACTCGCGAATCGGGATGTGGCCGGTCGAGAACGGCACGGATTCACGAAACTTGCGCAGAAACTCGTAGGACGCGCGCTCTCCATTGATAAACAGTGATTTGTTCTCATAGCGAATCGTGTCACCCGGCAATCCGATGACCCGCTTAATGAAATAGCGGGAATCGTGCGGCGGAATGAATACCATGACGTC
>JAYGEV010000133.1:0-1604 GCA_046582225.1 Pseudomonadales bacterium | reverse complement strand
GCGGCTGGCGAGTGAGCCGGCACCGGTCATGGTGGCACCTGGCGAGAACACAAAGTTGACCTTGCATCTGATCGCCAACAAAGCGGTCGCGTTCGAGGACATGCCGCCGGCTCGGGTAACCTGGTCGTTGTCCTCAGAGGTTCGCCAACAGCCGGTCGTCATGGAAGTGGAAACGGCCCTGCTGCCACAGCGTCGTTTCGATGTGAACAAGGTTCCCCGGGCCGTACGTGTGGATGCCGATCTGTCTGAGTGGAGCCTGCCCTACTCGGTGACGCGGCAGGGTGATATCACAAGCCCACAGGCTGATCCTGCGGATGTTTCATTCAGCTTCGGGCTTGGCTACGACGCGCAGAACCTGTATTTCGCAGCTGACGTGATTGACGACTCGATCGTCGCATCCTCCGATCGTACTGCGTTGGAGCAGGATGGGATCGTGATTGCGGTTGATGCTCGACCGGATCCCGAGCGCTCGGCAAACGAATCTCTCGAAGCGGCAGTGGAATCGGGAAACCTCGCCCGCCTGGCGGTTGCGCTGATCACTCTGGTGCAGGAGAGGCCAGCGCCGATCCTGGATTTTCTTAAAGACGTTCGCGCGGCGATTCCCACCGCGATTCGTCGGACCAGCACTGGCTATAGCGTGGAGATGGCGGTGCCGATGCTCGATCAACGCCAGGGTAAGGATTGGGAAATGATCCGCGTGAGCATCTATGTCAATGACTTTGATGACGGGGAACGCGGATTCACCACCCTTCACTGGCAACCGAATCGGTTTGGCGACGCCCCATTGGCTGGGACCGGAACGTTCGTCCGGCGTTAAGAGGGACCCGTGGAAAATTCATTGCGGCTTCTAGAGATACTTTCCGGCTTGTTTGTGTTTGCGCTCGGCGCGGGTCTGTTGACGGTGATCGTTATGTACGTGGTCGACGTTCGCCAGACCCGGCATGCGGTGCGCCGCAATTTCCCGGTTATTGGTCGCTTTCGTTATCTGTTCGAGCAATTAGGGGAGTTTTTCCGACAGTACTTTTTCGCCTCGGACCGCGAGGAGATGCCTTTCAATCGGGCCGAGAGATCATGGGCATATCGGGCGGCGAAGGGCGAGGACACGACCGTCGCATTTGGATCGTCTCGCGATCTGCGACCCACGGGAACCGTCCTGTTTGTGAACTGCGCGTACCCGACGATGGAGAAAGATGCGGTAGAACCCGGGGTTGTCACGGTGGGGCCGTACTGTGAAAAACCGTACGCTGCGAAAAGTTTTTTCAACGTATCCGGGATGAGTTTCGGATCAATCTCCAAACCCGCGGTGCAGGCGCTTTCGCATGGCGCAAAGCGGGCCGGATGTTGGATGAACACCGGAGAAGGCGGGCTGTCACGCTACCATCTGGAAGGTGGAGCGGACATTGTATTTCAGATCGGTACCGCAAATTATGGCGTGCGGGATGCCGATGGCTGCCTGGCCGACGATCGCCTGCGCGAGGTGGCCACCCACCCGCAGGTTAAGATGTTCGAGCTCAAGTTGAGCCAGGGCGCGAAGCCCGGAAAAGGCGGAATACTGCCAGGTCTGAAGGTGACTGATGAGATCGCTGGTATTCGATTTATCCCGG
>JAYGEV010000105.1:0-3219 GCA_046582225.1 Pseudomonadales bacterium | reverse complement strand
CAGCCACAACCGAACGTCTGGCTCGAGTTCGATCTTGCTGCTGCCAGTTGCGATCTGTCCGGGTCCGCACGCCCCGGGAGGGCAGTTTTCCTGCAACCAGGCCGCTGTTTCGGCGCGGAATTCGCTCAGTTGTGACATCAGCTTGTGGTTCTCTTTATGGGTTCTCTTTAAGGAGTCCCTTTATGGGTTCTCTCTAAGGAGTCCAAGGCTCGTTGTAGTTCTCCGCACCGGATTTTCGGATGTCTACGACCCAGTCGCCCTCATAGGGCCAGGATTCCGCATCGTCGGGGCCCGGACCCTGCCAGAATCTGGCCATGGCTCCATCGCCCACAGGTTCCAGCGACCATGCCTGGCGTCGGAACGTCCATGAATCCGGTACCAGCCGATGAGCTTCGCGGAAGTGTCGGATGGCGGCGTCGTGGTGGCCTTCAATCTCAAGCTGTGAGGCAAGTTCGAAGTGCGCATGGCCGCGAGCCACGGTCTGGTCACGCGGACGGGATCGAGCGACGACCTGCTCTGGCGTGAGGGCATACTGGCTGTCTGCGCCTTTGGCCACCCAATCTTTGAGCGCCGCGTGGTAGGCCTCGGGGTCGGCCGAGATCTTTGCGGCTTCTGCCATCATTTCGACGAAACGCGGTGGCATATCGTCGGGTAGCTCCAGGCCCGGGGCTGCACCCTCAACCGGAGGTGCAGGTGCCGTTTCGGCCGGGCGCACGATCACACCCTGCTCGTCGATCCACAACGCACTCGGTATGTTGATGACGCCGAACAGCTTCGCCAGAATATGGTGCTGATCGATCAGCGACGGATGTTGTGGTGCGGCCGCTTCAATAAACGCCCGGCAGCCCTCGGCACCCAGGGTGTCCAGGCCCACGGTGACCAGTTCGAATCCGTTCGGGTGTAGTTCTTCGCGCAGTGCCTGCCACACGGGCAGGTCACCGGAGCAGCCTCAGTAGGGCGCCCATGCGTAAACAAGAACCTTTTGACCCCGCAACGAAGACAGTCGGAATTCATTGCCGTTGACGTCGGGTAGCGAGAAATCCGCTGCAATCGCGGTAGTCAGGGCCCGTGAGCCGACGGATTCAGGACCGAGTGCCCACAGCCCGAATTCGGGCTCTGCCACCAGCGGCAATCCCATGGTCTGGGCGGTTGCCGTGATGTCGAGGGTTTGCGCTTCGGCATCTGGCAGCGGGATGCAGACATCCCCTTTGCATGCGCCTTCGGGCTTTAGCGTCCAACCTGTCCCGGCTTCGAATTGCGAGCGATCAATGGTGAGTGATTTAAGCAGCACGAGTAATTCCGGTAGTCCTTCTATCTGTGGATAGTATCTATGAAAGGATCGGCGACAGTGAAAGGCAAAGATACTGCCGGTATACGGCAGGGTGCAACCGGGCTTCAGTGAGTGGCGGATCTGAGGTAACGTGGACCGACTGGTTTCGGGGAGGCTGAGGGATGGAGGTGCTACCGGCTTTTCTGCTCAACGACGAGCAGGGCAAGGCGCATAGCTTTCCAGGTTCGCGTGGGTCGCTGATCTGCTTTGTGAAGGAAGATTGCCCGACCTGCAACGATGTGATGCCGGTGCTGGCCGGACTGCAGGCAGCGTTCAACGGCGTTCTGGATTTCTACGTTCCGGGCCAAACCACTGAAGGTAACCGGCTGCTCAGCGAACGCCATGAGCTGGACTTTCCGCTGCTCGATGACTCTTCGTTGAAGGTATCTTTCGCGTTTGATATCGACACGGTTCCAACGCTTATTCTCTGCGATCCCGAAGGCCGCGCGGAACGCACGCTGGTCGGATTTGTGCGCGAAGAATGGCAGCAGCTGGCGGGAGAGCTCGCCGAAACTCACGTGGTAGCAGTCCCAGAGCTGGCCTGGGATGACTTTCCGGAATGGCGTCCAGGCTGTGGCTCGATGTCGGCGGATCCTGTGATCGCGGACCGGCTGCGCGCAGAAGCCGAAAACGGCCCGCTGCGAGCGCGACGCATCGAGATCGCACCTCAGGACGATGAATTCGAGTTCATGTTCGATCAGGGTTTCAGCGATGGGTTACCGTTGGTGCCGCCATCCCCCGAACGGGTGATTCGCATGCTGTCCGGGACCAGCCGTGATCCGCAGGAAGTGGTCGGCGTGCTGGCGCCGAACATGGGCGAGGCCAGCGTGGAGAAAATCGCGATCAATGCGGTCATGGCGGGTTGCAAGCCCGAGTATCTGCCGGTGATCATCACAGCGGTGGAAGCGGTCTGCAGCGATGAGTACAACGTTCATGGGGTCATGGCGACCACCATGGGCGCAAGTCCGGTCGTGGTGGTGAACGGTCCCATTCGGGAGCGTTTGGGCATGAACATGAAGCTCGGCGCGCTGGGGCAGGGGTCTCGCCCTAACGCAACCATTGGCCGGGCATTGCGACTGGCGATACGCAACATCGGGGGCGCAAAGCCGGGCGGCACGGAACGATCGACACTGGGCAATCCGATGAAGTTCACGATGTGTTTTGCCGAGTGGGAAGAACGTAATCCGTGGTCGGCCCTGCATGTCGAGCGTGGTTTCGAGCCGGACGATTCGGTCGTCAGTCTTTTCACAATGACGAGCGGTCCAACGCTGATGGTCGACCAGGACAGCCGCTCTGCGTCCCAACTCGCAGGCAGCATGGGGCTGTGCCTGGAAAGCGTCTTTCATCCCAAGGCCCACTATGCGACCGAGGTTCTGATTGTAGTCTGCCCCGAACATGTCGATACCCTTGTCAGAGACGGCTACACTAAGGCCGATCTTCGTGCGCGTATTCAGGAGGTCACGGCCCGGCCTATTCGTGAGCTGGTAGAAAACGATGTTTCGGCGGTAGGGTTCAAGCGTGCGGTTGCGGACAAGATGTCGTCTGACGAACTCGACCGGCTGCTACCGAAGTTCAGGCGCGAAGAAGACATTCATATCGTGGTTGCCGGGTCGGAAGCCGGGAAATTCTCCGGTGCGTTCCATGGCTGGGTGACCGGCGAAATTGGCTCTGTTTCGGTTTCTCGAAAAATACAGGAGGTGTCATAAATGACCACCATCATGGATCCCACCGACGAGCGTGTGCCGGTTGCCCGGCAGATCACGCCCAGAGTCGGTGAGGTAACCGGCGCGGTTGCGCTGCTGGATATTTCGAAACCGCGCGGCAGCATACTGCTCGACCGCTTGGAGGTTCTGTTAAAGGACCGCGCGCCCGGCATCACGGTGAATCGA
>JAYGEV010000059.1:0-2565 GCA_046582225.1 Pseudomonadales bacterium | reverse complement strand
AGTTTGTACGACGGTTTCGAAACACATGTGGGACGCGATGGATGGTACGGGGCGACCGGCGATTCCACTGTGGCGGTGACGATCTCCGGGGTCAATCTGCGGCCGCTCTATGAGCGCTTCATCGACTGCTTCAGGGGTGTGTTGACGATGAGCTGGGCGGAAGTCGAGCGAACCCGCGTGGGATATTCGGAAAACATCTGGCAGATCGATGAAGCATCACGTAAACGGCTGGAGACCCTCGCGGCGTACGTGCTGGCCGACCGGTGGGTGGCTGTAATCTTCGTCGATGGTCACACCGATACCACGGGTGGTCAGAATGACAACACGCGCCTGTCCAAGCGACGGGCCGAGCAGGTCGCGGAAATCCTCACCAACGCGAGGGTGGCGGCGAAGCTGATCACCGTACGCTACCACGGAGCTGCATATCCGGTGGCGGACAACGAAACCGCCGCGGGCCGCGCGCGCAATCGGCGTACCACGGTTCGGCTTGAGCGCGACCTGCCAAAGCTTGCCGTTTCGAGCGAGCCGATTTCCCCGTCGGCGTCTGTGCCAGCGGAGCCTCATCAACTGGCGCAATAGCGCTGGCGGAGGTGGGTCAACTTCCTTAAGATTGCGGCCCTTTTTTCCTTGCGTGCATAAGCATGTACTTGGGGGTGCAACTGTGGCCAAGAAAATCGTACTCGCCTATTCCGGGGGGCTGGATACTTCAGTCATCTGTCGTTGGCTCCAGGAAACCTACCAGGCAGAGGTGGTGACGTTTACCGCGGATATCGGCCAGGGCGAGGAAGTCGAACCGGCACGAGCCAAAGCCCAGACCATGGGTGTGAAGGAAATTTTCATCGAGGATCTTCGCGAGGAATTTGTTCGCGACTTCGTCTTTCCAATGTTTCGAGCCAATACCGTATACGAGGGCGAGTACCTCCTCGGTACCAGCATTGCTCGCCCCCTCATCGCCAAGCGGTTGGTCGAGATCGCGCATGAAACCGGAGCTGAGGCAATTTCCCACGGAGCGACCGGAAAAGGCAACGACCAGGTACGCTTCGAACTCGGCGCGTACGCGTTGAGTCCGGATATCGAAATCATTGCCCCGTGGCGCGAATGGGATCTGACTTCACGGGAATCGCTCATGGCGTTCTGCGAGCAGCATCAGATACCAGTCGACTATCAGCGAGGTGACAAGTCGCCCTATTCCATGGACGCCAACTTGCTGCATATCTCCTATGAAGGCGACAACCTGGAGGACCCCTGGGTGGAGCCGGATCCCGAAATGTGGCGGTGGACGGTCGCGCCCGAGGATGCGCCGGACCAGGCTGTGGAGGTAGAGCTTGAATTCGCGGCAGGAGATCCAATCGGAATCGATGGTGAGCGATTGACCCCGGCCGAAATTCTGGCCCGCCTCAACGAGATTGGCGGTGCGCACGGGATCGGACGCAGCGACATCGTCGAGAATCGTTACGTTGGGATGAAAGCCCGTGGCTGCTACGAGACGCCAGGCGGGACGATTCTGCTCAAGGCTCATCGAGCCATGGAGTCCATCACACTCGATCGGGAAGTGATGCATCTGAAAGATGAGATCATGCCGCGCTATGCCAAGCTAATTTACAATGGCTACTGGTGGTCTCCTGAACGTAAGGTTCTGCAGGCGCTGATTGACGAGTCACAAAATCCTGTGAACGGGCGGGTCAGGCTCAAGCTCTATAAAGGTGCGGTGTCCGTTTCAGGCCGCATGTCGCCTGACGACAGCTTGTACGATGTGAACGTGGTCACGTTCGAAGATGACGGCGGTGCGTATCATCAGGCCGACGCGGGAGGGTTCATTCGCTTAAATGCGCTCAGGCTTCGGCTCGGCGCGAAGAAAGGACGTAGTTTGTTGGAGTGAGTAATGGCTAACGATCAAGTGCTGTTCAGCGGCGAAGTTTCCCAGCAAGCCGACGAAGACGCCGTGCGTGACAATCTTGCGCGCGAGCTTGGTATTGATGCTCGAAAAGCCAGGCAGCTTTTCAGCGGTCGTACGGTTGTCATCAAGAGTCAGCTCAATCACGAAGAAGCGCTTGCGCTGCAGCAGCTTCTCGGTGAGTGTGGCGCGATCAGTCGGGTCAAAGACCTCACGCCGAAGAACGCCAACGTCGCGGACTTTCGAGTCGACAGACGGTCGAGTCAGACTGCCGCCCAGCAAACCCTTCGCGATATCACCGTCGCGCACGGCGAGTGCCCGCGGTGCGGGCATGTGCAACTTGAGGCCAGCCACTGCGCGCGCTGTGGTGTGGATATCGTGGCCGCAAGACGGCAGCAGCACAAAGAAGATCTCATTATCGAAAAGAAAATCCGCGAACTACGCGGGCCGCGCACGATATCGATCGAGAAACCCGACGAGGTTGTTCCTGCCGAGATTCCAGAGCTGCCCGGGCAGCGAGGTGGCGTACTGGGTTGGTTCAAAAAGAGTTCCTGATTAGAGGCGCTCGTCAACGCCAAGCCGCTTCTGCTAGTCCTCGGTTTTTTTCTTATATTCACACAGATCCTCGATGACGCATGATCCGCACCGAGGCCTGCGCGCGATACAGGTGT
>JAYGEV010000451.1:0-2324 GCA_046582225.1 Pseudomonadales bacterium | reverse complement strand
AACACGTTGGGCATCGAGATCGATACGCTGAACAGATGGAATCCGGCGATCAACCAATGGGCAACCCCCCCCGCGGGGCCACACCGCTTGCTGGTTGCTTCCAGCGACGTGGTCGACCACCAGGAGTTGTTGTCCGCCATTCCAGAAAACGAGCGTGTTCAGTGGTTGCGTATCAAGGTCGCAAACGGCGATACCTTGAGCGAGATTGCCGCCCGCCATAATACTGATGTCGCGAGCTTGCGAACGGCAAATCGGCTGACCAGTTCGCGCATCCGCGCGGGACAGGCGTTGTACATCCCAAAATCAACCAGGACGCTGGACGACTATCCGCGCGGTCGAACCGTCTCGGGTACCCCGTATTTGGTCAAGCCCGGCGATTCGCTGTGGACCATCAGCCGAGCTCACGAGGTATCGATGGCCAGCATCATGAAGGCTAACCACGTTGGTCCAAAAGACGTGTTGCGGATCGGGCAGAACCTGACCATTCCCGGCAACTCCGCGCGCGCATCACGCAGTGTTGTTCGTGAGGTTCAGTACGGTGTACACAAAGGTGATTCGCTGGCCAGGATCGCCGCGCGGTTCAACGTTCGTGTTACCGAAATCGCCAGCTGGAATCATCTGAACGTTGCCAGCTACCTGCAGCCGGGGCAATCCTTGAAGCTGTACGTGAACGTCGCTGCTGGCAAGTAACGCTCAGTCCGGTCGACTGATAGATGCGGCTTGCTCGAGGGTCGCAACAAATGCGGAGAAATCGAGATTGCCAGCCAGCTCATCCAGAAATTCGCGCATGTTTTCGATCTCACTCTCAGCCATGATCGCAAGATCTCCATCCACCACACGTGTCACGGTAACCACGGCGTGACCGCCATCATCCAGCGCACTCTCTCCGACACTCTTGGTCCCAGCGGCCGGTCTGGGTAACTTGAACGCTGCATCCAGTACAGATCCGGGTACATCGATGTGGTTGCGCTTTGAAAGGGCAAAGGTCTGCCAGCGCATACGAAAGTCGTTGGCCACAACGGTCACACTCTCTCCAGCTTGAATTCTTGCCAGCGCCGCCTCATGAGATTCTTCGGCAACAACCCGCGCGCGCTCAGAAATGATCTCCGTACGAATGTCATCACGAACGTCAGCCAGCGGTATGGATTGCGGGGGATAGTGCGCTGTGACTCTGGCAACAACCGCTCGGTTATCCGACAACTTCACTGCAGCCGTGTTGTACCCCTTCTCAAAAACGTCATTTGAAAATACGGCATCACGTAGCTCTACGTTGGCGAATACTCCCTCTCCCTGATCACGTGAAACGCCAGCAGCCGCCTTCGCTTCCAGACTCAACTCAGCGGCGATTCCCTGCAGAGAATCGGGGAGCTCGAAAGCGAGGTTGTCCAGTTCGCGAACCCGATCAGAGAACAGGCCAGCCGCCTGATCACGGCGCAGCCGCACCTCAATGCTGGCCTGCTGGGTTTCAAATGACGGGTACTGCGCCGTTTCGATTTCATCGAGACGAATGAGGTGATAGCCGAAATCGGTAAGAACCGGTTCGGAAAGCCCCCCGAGTTCCAGCGACCACAGCGCACGCTCGAAGTCCGGGTCGAAGACACCCTTGCCAACCAGACCCAACTCGCCACCATCCGCAGAGGATCCTGGATCCTCAGAAAACTCCTGGGCCAGTTCCGCAAAACTTTCTCCGGCTTCAAGACGAACCTTCAGGGCGACCAGAACCGCCATAGCTTGTTCCGCGGTTCGTTCCTCACCCACCTGCACAAGGATGTGGCGACTCCGACGCCGATCACCCAGGAGAGACGCTGCCGCATCAGCATCGTACGCGGACCGCACTTCATCGACGGACACGGCAATCGACTCATCGTTGATCAGCGATTCGAAAGTAAGTTCCACATAGTCGACATCAACGGCTTCGGGGGTCTGAAAATCGAGCTCGTTCTCCAGGTAGCGCAGTTCGATGTCCGCTTCGGACACATCAATTTGTGCGCTGAATTCGTCCGCAGTAAACGACAGGAATGCGAGATCGCGGCGTTGATTGAGCAAGCGCGCGTTCTGACTGAGCTCCCAATCCGTGCGGAAGGCCGTTTGTGTCAAGCCGTTCTGCAACTGCTCAAGCGCAAGCAGATCGCTCATCTCCTTCAGGAATGCTTGCGGTGAATAGCGCATCGCCTGCACAGCTCGGCGATACATCTCGGCCTGAAACTGCCCATCGACCTGAAACGCCGGATTGTTTGTGACCGATTCGTCGACCCGCTGCTGGCTCACTCCGATGTCGAGATCATCCGCCGCGTTCTGCAGGAGCGTGCGCGTAATCAGCTGTT
>JAYGEV010000552.1:0-1733 GCA_046582225.1 Pseudomonadales bacterium | reverse complement strand
GATGTGATGGTCGAAGACGAACCGCCGCCCGACAATGACGCTCCGTTCGTGGCGGAGCCTAATCTACCCCATGACGTACTTGAATACCTGCTGCCCAGCCGCTACTGCGAGTCCGACCGATTTGGCGACATGGCTCCAGAGATCGTGGGCGAAAGCCAATCCGGCTATGCGCAAGTAGCGGCTATCACCGACTGGGTGCGCGAAAATATTCGCAACACTCCAGGCAGCAGCACTTACCCGGTGTCGGCAGTTGAAATAAACAAACGAGGTGAAGGTGTGTGTCGCGACCTGGCACAGATCAGCATCGCACTATGCCGCGCATTGTGCATCCCAGCCCGACTGGTCGTGGGTTACCTTCACGAACTCGAACCGATGGACATTCATGCCTGGTTTGAAGCCTTCGTCGGAGGCGAGTGGTATACATTCGACCCGACCAGTCCGCTCGCTCGTGGTCCACGCATCTCGATTGCTCATGGTAGAGATAGCACCGACGTCGCCATCTACAATCAATATGGTCCCTTGCTGCTACCAGAGAGCATGACCGTAACCGTCGAAAAGCGCCCACCTGCGTAATTGCCTATGTCGGCTTCTGGCCGAAATCGGAATGCTGCACGGCACAACGGGATGGCCGCTTTGTGCCCAGAGTGTGTCAAAACGCGATCCCAAAAAGTATAATTGGACATTCCCGCAAAGGGTTCGCTTATGAAGCGATTTGTTCAAGGAGAAGCACGCTCTCAGATGAGCCAGTTGCCTGAATGTCTCGACGATTTTGTCCCCGAAGATAACCCTGTTCGCGTCGTTGAAGCTTTCATCGATGCGCTCAACCTTGAGAAGCTCGGGTTTGCTGGTGTTGTTCCGCAAGGGACAGAATGGCCCAAGACTCGCGCTGATTTTCCAGCCAGGCAAAAGCCAAGAACCGCACCGCTGATGCGGCAAGGGCGGTCGGCACTAAAATGTCGCCTACCCAATTCAGGGGGCTTTGGAAATAGGGGTCTCACTCGGTGCGCTCCTAACGGAATCGAACCCCCGAAACGAGTGCCAGATCCAGGAAAGAAACGCAATTGCTTGCGTTTGGCGCATTTTTGGTGCAGCATTTCTCCGCGATCTTTGTTTTGGCCTGCCTTTCAGATACTCGTCCGGTACTCGGACGTCCGTTTTCAAGTCATTCACACTACCCAGATTGTTCGTTTCCACGCCCGATTAGTGCGTGGCATATTTCTTACGGAGGCCAAATAATGGCTATTGGAACTGTTAAATTTTTTGATGCTGCCAAGGGTTTTGGATTTATCCAGCCGGAAAGCGGCGAGAAAGACGTTTTTGTTCATGTTAGTGCGGTACAGAACGCCGGCATGAACACACTGTCCGAAGGTCAGCGTGTCAGCTTTGAAGTTGTCACAGAGCGTGGCAAATTAGCTGCCAGCAACCTGAAAGAAGCGTAACTCTCTAGATACGTTCTGCGTATCAGGAAAACCCGGCCTCGTGCCGGGTTTTTTGTCCTGCGAAGATGCGCTGTGCCGGGCATGCTTTACCAGGAGTCCGCGGCCGGCGATAACCGTCCGTAGGAGTACAACCACAGCGGCGGAATCACAAGTTCGACAACACAGCCGATGACATAAGTCGGCGTTGGCTCACCAACCAGTGCATACGACAGGGCGCGCCCTACCCCGCCCAGGAACATGACCAGCGCCAGTGCCGGAATAAAGCCACGGCGCGCGGAGAGATCCCGCGCGACC
>JAYGEV010000536.1:0-3967 GCA_046582225.1 Pseudomonadales bacterium | reverse complement strand
CGTGTGCTCTTCCGATCTTCTGGTTGCCTTGCATCTTACCGGTCAGGGCTGGAGCACCATCATGTTGTGGATGATGGGCAAGCTTGCTCTGGAGGACCTGGTTGTGGAACGTCAGCGCAATCAGATCTTGACGCTGCTCGGTATTACCCGCGGCGCCGCAAACAAGCGGCTGCGAGCAAGGCTGAAAGAGCTCGGCTGGAATCGCGCGCGCAAATCAGGCTTAGAGACCTCAAAGCGCCAGCGTAGCCGTTGATTACTCGAACGGATTGACCACGCTCAGCCCGGCGCGCTCGAAATTGGCCTGATCCCGAGTGACCAACACGAGTTCATGTTGAAGCGCGGTTGCGGCAATCAGGCTGTCTTTGACCGGCATCGAGCGACCGGCAATGCGTAGAGCGGCAATCAATTGCGCCCACCTCAATCCGGTCGCGGCGTCCCAGTCGGTGCACCGGATTCGCGCGACACCTTCGTCAAACCAACCTTCCAGCCGACGGCGCTTGGCGCCGCGATTCAGCAGCAAAATGCCGAATCGAATCTCACCGAGCACGATTGGATCGATCCAGATCCTGCGCTCGTTTTCTCTGAGCCATGTAATCACGTTGCTGTTCGGGTTGACCCGGGTCGGCTCACTCAGAACGTTCGCGTCGACCAGATAGGTCATAGGGTGTCGGTTGACTCGGACTCAACTGGGACAAAGTAGTCTTTTTCGGGGCAGGCGAGCAGCCAGTCGACCAGTCCCACGTTTGGCGGCGGCGATTTTCGAATCAGGCGGTATACGCCGCAATCGATCCGATCCACCTCAAACTCCGCCCCTGCTTGTAGTCCGTCACGCTGGCGAAGTTCCGCAGGCAACACGATCTGGCCTTTCGAGGACATGGTTGTTTTCACGAATGTAAGATATCGTCTTACCCTGGCGACAGCAATGGCCAATGTCGACAAGCCGTGGATCAGAGCAGGTGATTCGCCAACGCGCTATGTGAACCCGGCGCAAGCTGGGTGAGTTGAACGCGGTCGATGCCCATCTCGCCAAGATCCTGCAGGGCAGCTGCGACGTCTGCCGGGTTGCCCATGAACCGCGACAGGTAGCCGCCGGCCAGATTTTTCTTGAGACCTTCGATCACGGGATCGTCACCGGCTCCGGTGAGGATGAAAATTCCAATGGGAATTGATGGATTGATGCGGCGCACGCGTTCGACGTTGTCGCTCACTTCTTTTTCGGTCACCGATGCCATGATCTCAAAGTCGAGATAGCCCACTCGCGTTGCCCGGGCGCTGGCTTTGATTTCCACCCGGTCCACCAGCGGCGTGACCTCGCGCAGCGCGCGCGGGCCACCGGCGGAGGCGATGAGCGGGGGCGGATTGTCGGTCACCTGGGCCAGGCTGTTCTCGCCGGCGATGTCGATCTGATAATAGTCACCAGAAAAACGGCATTGGCCGGTTGCAAATAGCTCAGCGACGATCTGCAGCGCCTCCACGTACATCGAAACGCGCGTGGGACCATCCGGAAAGGTGTCGCCCATGGCCTGAATCTCGTCGCGCGCCCAGCCCGCGCCCAGGCCTGCTTCGAAGCGGCCATCGGATGCGGCCTGCAGCGCCAGCGCTGCCTGGGCGAACTCCACCGGTGAGCGAAACAGATTGTTGCAGAATGACGTGGTGATCTTGATCTTCGATGTCGCGCAGGCCATCTGGGTTGCTGCAACGAACACGTGCGGGTAGCGCGTGGCGCCGACCCAGAGATGGTCGCTGGCGCAGATACCGTGCCAGCCCTCAGCCTCTTTTTCTCGGGCCCACACATCCGGTGCGACCCCGGTGCCGGGTGGAAAGTTTGGAAAGTACTCCATGCCTGTGCTCCGGTGATTCGCCCGCGCGGCTCATACTAACCGACACCCCGGTTTGTTGCGGCACCATCGACCGGTCGCTACAGTGATGGCTTGTTCTGGGGGAAGCTGGCATGACGGCGACGGATTGGATTGATCTGAGCGGCAAGGTGGCTCACGTGACGGGAGCTGCTCAGGGTATCGGTGCGGGCATCGCACGCGCGCTGAACATGGCTGGCGCTAAAGTAGCGGTCAGCGACGTGAATGAGGCAGGTGCGGCAAAAATTGCCGATGAGATTGGCGGCCTCGCAATGGGCCTGGACGTGAGCGACCGAGAGGCGATGGACGCGGCGTTACTGAAAACGGCTGATGAACTCGGGTCGCTCGACATCGTTGTCAACAATGCCGGCGTGTATATCGGCTACGGCGGTCCGGTTCGAGATATTACCGACGAAATGTGGCGCAAGCTGTGGTCGATAAATGTCGATGGCGTGTTTTACAGCTGTCGCGCGGCGGCCCGGATCATGATCGTCGCCGGCAACGGCGGGCGCATCATCAACATCTCATCCACCCAGGCCGTGAGCCCAGGCGTTGGGGTCACCTACGACGGTTCAAAGGCCGCCGTAATGCAGATGACCAAAGCGCTGGCGCTGGAACTGGCGCCCCATAAGATCAATGTAAACGCGGTCGCCCCGGGACCAACCTGGGTTGGTGAGGGCGATCCGCCGCCCACCGGCGGGCAACCGCCGCCGCTTACCGGAGATCCACTTGCCGACAGCGTCGCTAACCGGATCGCCCGTCTGCCCGCCGGTCATTGGGGGGATCCCATGGAGCAGGGTAAGGCCGTGGTATTCCTGGCATCGTCCATGAGCGACTTCGTGACCGGTGCATATCTTCCGGTGGATGGTGGCTGGTTGACGCTCTGATTAGGAGCGCAATCCAGGCAATACGTTGAAATCCCACCACGACCAGGCCGTCGCCCTTGTTGCGCAGATGTCGCTGGAGGAGAAAGCGGCATTCTGTTCGGGCAACAGCTTTTGGTACCTGGAAGCGTGCGAGCGGCTGGGCCTGCCGCCGGTGATGGTGACTGATGGTCCCCATGGGCTGCGCAAGCAGGCAGCGAGCACGGATCAGGTGGGGTTGAACGTCAGCGTTCCAGCCACATGTTTTCCGACTGCCAGTGCCCTGGCAAGTTCGTGGGACACAGAGTTGTTGCGCGATGTTGGGGTTGCACTTGGCGAGCAATGCGTTGCCGAGAACGTTGCCGTGTTGCTGGGTCCGGGCATGAACATCAAGCGCCATCCGTTGTGTGGGCGCAATTTTGAATACTTTTCAGAAGATCCCCTGCTGAGCGGTGAAATGGCCGCCGCACTGATCGAAGGGGTTCAATCCCAGGGCGTTGGCACCAGCGCCAAGCACTACGCGGTGAACAACCAGGAGCAGGCGCGAATGTTCCTCGACGCGGTGGTGGATGAACGAACGTTGCGGGAAGTCTATTTGCGTGGATTCGAAATTGCCGTTACTCGCGCACAACCGTGGACGGTCATGTGTGCCTATAACCGGCTTAATGCAACCTTCTGCAGCGAAAACGACTGGCTGCTGAACCAGGTTCTGCGGGATGAGTGGGGTTTCGACGGGCTGGTGGTCAGCGACTGGGGTGCTGCCAATGACCGGGTGCGCGGCGTGGCAGCGGGTCTGGATCTGGAGATGCCGGGCAACGGAGGGGTCAACGATCGCCGGGTCGCGGCTGCGGTCACGGGTGGGAAATTGTCTGAGGCGGACCTTGATCGGGCGGTTGTTCGCAACGTCAGCCTGATTCTTGCCGGCGCTGAGCTTGCCGATCGAACCATCGCCCTGGATCAGGCCGCTCACCACGCGCTGGCACAGCGAGCCGCTGCCGAGTGTATGGTGTTGCTCAAGAATGAAGACGATCTGTTGCCGCTGCGCACTGCGAGCATTGCGGTCATCGGTGCGTTTGCCAAACGACCGAGATTTCAGGGGGCGGGGAGTTCGCAGGTCAAACCAACCCGGCGAGAGTGCGCATTCGATGCTCTGTCGACCATCTTTGAATCGTCCGATGGCGCTTCGGGTTCGCTGGCATACGCGCCTGGTTACGATCCCCGGCATAGCGAGCCCGATCCCGGCTTGAT
>JAYGEV010000505.1:0-1566 GCA_046582225.1 Pseudomonadales bacterium | reverse complement strand
ACGTGGTACTGGAACCGCTATCCCGGGGCCCGGTGTGATGCCGAGAGCATGGCGTATTCCTATTCGTTCTCTGCAGAACTCGAGCAGGAGTGGGAGTGGACCGAACGTTATCCTTCACAACCGGAAATTCTCAAATACGTCGAGCACGTCGCCGAGCGATTTGACCTGATGCGGGACGTTCGGCTGAACACCCGAGTCGTACGCGCCCACTACGAGGAGAACGCCAATCTCTGGAATGTTCAGACCGAGGCCGGTGATCGTGTGTCGGCGCGTTTCTGCATCATGGCGACCGGCTGTTTGTCGGTACCTCAGATTCCCGACATTCCAGGAATTGGTGATTTTTCGGGGCCGGTTCATCAGACCAGCATGTGGCCACACGAGGGTGTCGATTTCACCGGTCAGAGGGTAGCGATTATTGGAACCGGATCTTCAGCCATTCAGTCGATTCCGGTCATCGCCTGCCAGGCCGAGCACCTCACCGTGTTTCAGCGCACGCCCAACTTCAGCGTGCCGGCAAAGAACCAGCCGCTCGACCCGCAATGGGTGGAGCACTACAAGACCAATTACCCGCAACACCGCCAGGACTATCGGCTCGGAACGGTTTCGGGTTTCGGAGATCTACTGTTGCCCGATGACGAGCGGGGCAAGGGGATCGCGAGCGCTGGTTCCCTGACGACCGACGAAATCGAGCAGCGCTACGAGAAGTTCTGGCAGCATGGCGGTGCACGGTTTCTCGGGGTTGTCGATAACGCCATGGTCGATGAAGCAGCGAACGACATCGCTGCGGCGTTCGTGCACCGCAAGATACGCGAGACCGTAAAGAACGGGGAGGTTGCCGAACTGCTGTGCCCGAAGTCGCATCCCATTGGCACCAAGCGGATCTGTGTGGATACCGACTATTACGATACCTACAACCGCGATAACGTCACCCTGGTAGATGTGGCGAATTCGCCCATCGCGGCGATCACCAGCCATGGCTTGCGGACAACGCTCGCAGAATATGATTTCGAGATCCTGGTGATGGCGACGGGGTTCGATGCGATGACCGGTGCGCTGCTCGGCATGGACATCCGTGGAACGGGCGGCTGCACACTCGGCGAGAAGTGGGCGGCGGGGCCGCGATCTTACCTCGGCCTTTGCATCGCCGGTTTTCCGAACCTGGTCACGATCACCGGTCCGGGCAGCCCGTCGGTTCTGAGCAACATGCTGATTTCCATCGAGCAGCACGTGGATTGGATCGCCGTATGTATCGATCACATGCGCAATAACGGGCTGACGCGATTAGAAGCCGACCTCGAAGCCGAAGATCGCTGGGTCGATCACGTTAACGAAGTTGCGAATGCAACGCTGTATCCGAAAGGGGGTTCGTGGTACCTCGGTGCAAACATTCCCGGCAAGCCGCGGGTGTTCATGCCGTATGCCGCCGGTGTCGGGCCGTATCGAGAGATCTGTGACCGGGTAACCGCCAACGGCTACGAAGGATTTCTGGTGACCTGATTCAGCCTGAGGGATGCGGTGTATGATTCGGGCATGAAGATACGCGTCGCCGTGGAGCTGGAAAGAAAT